>JAEYXD010000184.1 GCA_023428645.1 Pseudomonadota bacterium | reverse complement strand
CCCGGCCCTCCCCCGCTTCGCGGAGGAGGGGCAGACGCACTCCCAGGAGGAAGAGGCATAGGTGCGCACACTTGCCTCAGGAGGAAGAGGCATAGGTACCTCAGGAGGAAGTGGCTCAGGTACGCACACGTGCCTCAGGAGGAAGTCTCAGGTGCGCATCGCTTCCGCCCAGATATCCATCACACCCTTGCGCTCTTCCACGAACTCCGCGGCCGGCACGACATTGCCCTCGCCCGCGAGCGACCGCCGGTGCAGACGCTCGCGATAGCGGCGATACGTGTCGACGAGAAAATCCACGCGCGACTGCGGGATGAGATTGCCGGACGCGAGGCTCTCGAGCTGCCGGATGTTGTCGGAGAAGATCACGATCTCGGGATGGCGGTCGGCCCATTGCAGCATCCAGTACTGCACCAGGAACTCGATGTCGGCCACGCCGCCGGCGTCCTGCTTCACATCGAATTGACCCGGCTTCGCCTTGGACAGGTTGTCGCGCATTTTGGCGCGCATGTTGCGCACTTCGGCCTGCAAGGCATCGCGCCTGACCGCGTTGCGCAACACCTCGATGCGAGCCTCCTCGAACCGGGCGCACAGCCCCGCATCGCCCGCGATCGCGCGTGCCCGCAGCAGTGACTGATGCTCCCAGGTCCACGCCTCCTCGAACTCGTACTCGCGAAAGCTCTGCAGCGTCTGCGCGAGCAGGCCGCGGTTGCCACCCGGCCGCAGCCGCGTGTCCACTTCATACAGCCGCCCCGCCGACGTATGCACGGTGAGCAAATGCACGAGCCGCTGCGCCAGGCGCTGGAAATAGACGGTGTTCTCGATCGGCTGCGCACCGTTCGTGCGTTGCGACTCTCCCGCGGAATCGTGCAGGAACACCAGATCGAGATCTGACGCATAGCCGAGCTCGAGCCCGCCGAGCTTGCCGTAAGCGATGACGATCAGCTGCGCGACGCGCTCGGCGCCGTCCGGCTCCGTGCACATCGGCTCGCCGTGCTTCGCCGACATCTGCGCGCTCGCGAGCGCCAGCGCCTCGCGCACGATCAGCTCCGCAATGTCCGTGAGCCGATCACTCACCTTCATCAGCGGCAGCCGGCCCGTCAGATCGGCGACCGCGACCCGAAACAGCGCCGCGCGCTGGAATTGCCGCAGCACCTCGACTTGTCGCTCGGGGTCTTCGCCCTGCATCGCCGCGCGCCGCATCGCGAGCTCCTCCTCGAAGCGCGCACGCGTCGGCGGCTCCTCGACGAGCCGCTCGTCGATCAGCTCATCGAGCAATAACGGATGCATGGCGATTTGATCGGCGAGGAACTGACTGTGCGCGACCAGCTCGACGAGCCGTTTCAGCGCGTTTGCGTTCTCGTTCAGGAGTGCGAGGTAGACCGTGCGGCCACCGATCATCTCGAGAATGTTCGCAAGCCGCTGAAACGTCTCGACCGGCGCCGCCGCGGTCGCGACGAGCCGCAACAGACGCGGCAACAGCTCGTGCAGACGCCGCAAGCCGGTGCTGTCGAGCCGGCGGTAATATGCCGAGTCGCGCAACGTCTCGAGCGCCGCGCAGATCGGCCCGGCATCCGCGAAGCCGAGCGCTCGCACGGCCTGCTCGCGATCCTCGGGGGCGGCATTGAGGTCGATGAGCCGCGGCGCGCGATCGCTTGCATGCTGCGCATCGGCGACGGGGCCGAAGACGGCCTGCGCGAAATGATGCGCGACCCGCGTGCGATGCCGCTCGATATCCTGGTGCAACGCCGGCCAGTCGGCGTAGTCGAGCGATCGCGCCAGGCGCAGACGCGCGGCGTCATCCTCCGGCAGTTGATGCGTCTGCTCGTCGTTCCACTCCTGCAGGCGATTCTCGAGCACGCGCAGGAAGCGATACGAATCGAGCAGCTCGGCGACGACCTCGGCGCGCAACAGGCGCTGACCGACGAGCCGCGGCAAGACGTCGCGCAACTCGCGACGTTGCAAGCGGCGATCCGCGCCGCCACGGATCAGCTGGAACGCCTGGACGATGAATTCGATCTCGCGAATACCGCCAGGCCCGAGCTTCACGTTGTCCGACAACTCGCGGCGCTCGACCTCCTGCGCGATCATCGCCTTCATGTCGCGCAGCGATTCGAACACGCTGAAATCCAGATAGCGTCGATAGACGAACGGCCGCAGCATCTCCTCGTACAGCGCCGGATAGTGTTCCTCCGCGGTGATCGCGCGGGCCTTCACGTACGCATAGCGCTCCCAATCACGGCCGTGCTGCTGCAGATAATTTTCGAAGGCCGCGAAACTGAGCGCGAGTCGGCCGCTGTCGCCGAACGGTCGCAAGCGCAGATCGACCCGGTACACGATGCCCTCGACCGTCGGCGCGCTGAGCATCTGCGCGATCTTCTGTCCCTGGCGCAAGAAGAACTCGGCGTTGTCGACACTGCGCGCGCCGTCCGTCTGACCGTCTTCCGGATAGAGGAATACGAGGTCGATGTCCGACGAATAATTCAACTCGCCGCCGCCCAGCTTGCCCATGCCGAAAATCAGCAGCGCTTGCGGCTCACCGCTCTGCTCGCCACGCGGCACGCCATAGCGCGCGACCAGCGTCTCGTACGCGTTCGCCGCGGCGAAGCGAATGCACGCATCCGCCAGCGCCGTGAGCTCCCGCAGCGTCTCATCGAGATCCGCCCAGCCCGCGATATCGCGCCATGCGATGCGCACCATGTGCCGCCGCCGGTAGCGCCGCAGCGCGTCCATCAGCTCGGCTTCGCCGGCGCCGGTGACGCTTGCACGCAGATCCGCCGCGAAATCGTCGGCCGACAGCGGGCGTTCGAGATGGCCATCCGCGACGAGACGGTCGAGCAGCGCGGGCGTGCGGACGCAGCTCGTGGCGACGAATTGACTCGCGGACCACACGCGCTCGATCGAGCGTGCGATCGCCGCGGTGGCGAACCAGCGCGCCTTGGCATCCGGATGCTGTTCATCCAAACCGGCGAAGTGGCGCGCGATGTCCGGCGCGGACGGCGAATTCAGCTCTCGTGTCATACGCAAATGTTTGCTCGAGCCCCTCGGGCGATGGCCTACGTCAGCGACGGAACTTTTTTCCGCCGGGAACTTTCGCTGGCTTCGCTCGCAGGTGATCGATCTCCGTTCCAGAACCTTCGGAAAGTCTTCGACGTTTAAGAGACGGACCGGTCATTGCGCCGGAGGTCAGTGAGGAAAGCGATTATGACGCCTGATCGAGCAACGAGTGGCAATGTGTTGACGCGCGGCGGCCCGCTGATCGCGGTCATCGGTGTTCACGTGGCCATCATCTATCTGCTTGCGGTCAGCATGGGCGTGGTGGATGCGCCGAAGTTCGCGCAGCCCGTCCAGGCCGTTTTCATTCCCGAACAGCAGACGCAAGCGGAGCCTGAGAAGCCGGTCGTGAAGCCACAGATCGAAGACATCGCGGCGCCCACGGAGCAAGCGCCCCCCGAGATCCAGTTCGATGACGTGATCGTGCCGCCGGCCGAAACACCGATGGCGGCCTCGAGCACTGCGATCGGAGCGACCGAGGCGCCGACGGGCGTCACGCAGGAGCTCAAGACGAACACGCGTGTCGAGCCGGCGTATCCGCCCGCTTCGCGCCGCGCGAACGAGGAAGGCACGGTGCGTCTGAAGGTGCTGGTCGACGAGAACGGCCGTCCAAAGGACGTCCAGGTCGCGCAGACGAGCGGCTTCACCCGCCTGGACGACGCCGCGAAGCAAGCGGTGCGGCGCTGGCGCTTCCAGGCCGCGACGGACAGCGGTCGCCCGATCGCGGCTTGGACGCAGGTGGCCATCACGTTCCAACTCACGCAATCCTGATGTTTCGCCCTGAAGTTTCGCCGTGAAATTTCGCAAGTCCTGACGTTTCGCACTCGATTCTTGCCGGCAGGCCGGGGCTAAGCTCCGGCCTTCTTTTTGCGCACGTGCTCGTGTGCGCGCCTCGATAACCGCGTCTCAATCCATCGGCCTCGAACTGTGCGCCCGGTACCGTTCGACGAACGAAATCACGCCTAGTCTGCCCTCACACGGCGCGGTCGCGCCGATGTCAGCGCTGTCCTAAGGGACGGCCTCATCCGTCAGCACTTGAGTTGACGCATGGGGAGCAGGTCAAAGGCACGGTAAGTTTTAGGCATGCAAACACCAACACTAAGCCTCCCTCGAGCGTCGCTCCCACTCGCGCTGACGCTGACCGCCACCGCGGCAGCAGCGCTGATCGGCCACTCAGCGCAGGCGGCGGCGAGTCTCGCGGCGTCCGGCCAGCGGTTCGGGCTCGAGCATCACATGACGCGCACGCTCGCGGATTTCGCGAGCACGACCGCGAGCCAGCGCAGCGCGCTGTCGGACAAGGAATACTTTTCGTTCAGCGGTGTTGGCGCGATCGTGTGCACCGTCAACGGCGAGCAGCGCAACGCCACCGCATTTCTCGTCGGCGCCTTCGACATCGGTGTCACGGTCGCGCATACGTTCGTCGACAACGGGAAATGGGTGCAGCCCGAAGGCTGTGTCTACACGACGACCGACTCGCGCGGCCAGGTGCGCGAACGCATTCCCGTCGCGTACGTGAAGGCGGAATGGCAGGCGGAGAGCGCGGCCGTAGGTCAGGTGGCGAAGGATTTCGCCGTGCTGCGGCTCGCCGAGCCGTCGCGCTTCGCGCAGCGCACGATGCCGCTCGGCAAGTTCTCGGGCTTCGCGGCGAACGTGGTCATGGTCGGCTTCCACGCGGACATCGATACGGGCACGGTCAAGGTGAAGACCGAAGGCCGTGTGTACGATCAGAAATCGAGCGACCTGTTCGCGCCGACGCTCGCGGGGTACGTGCACGACATGGACGCGCGCAACATTGCCGCGGGCGCCCCCGTGATCGACGAGCATTCGGGCGTCATCATCGGCGTTCACACGCAAGGCCGCACGCAGGCCGGCGCGCCGCGCAACACGATGATCACGATGAACGAGTGGCTCGAGGCGACGCTGCGCGCGGAGATGCAGACGACAGCGAAGGCCCCATAAAAACGGCTTCAACCGACTCCCCCTCCCCCGCGAAGCGGGGGAGGGCTAGGGGTGGGGGGCCTCTTCAGCGAAACGTGAGACCAGGGGTGGGGGCCTCTTCAGCGAAGCGAAGTGCCCGAAGTAAATTTGTTACGCGGTTAGATTTCGGACCCGGACCCCCTTCCTGCCCTTCCCCCGCTACGCGGGGGAAGGGACGCACAAGGAGGGGCTTTCCCGTCTTCGAGCCGCACCGAGCCGGGGCTTTCCTTGGACCCGGTCGCACTAGGCGCTGCTCTCCCGAGCCGTTAGCCTAAGCCGCATGTCCCAGCTCGACCGTTTCGCTCGCTTGCTCAGCGACAGCCGCCGCGCCCTCTTCTTCACCGGCGCCGGCATCAGCACCGAATCCGGCATTCCCGATTTCCGCAGTCCCGGCGGCGTGTGGTCGCGCATGCAGCCGATTTATTTCCAGGACTTCGTCGCTTCCGAGGACAAACGCCGCGAAGCATGGCGACGGCGCTTCGAGAACCAGGATGGTTGGGTCGGCGCGCAACCGAACCGCGGCCACGAAATCGTCGCGAGCCTGATCAACGCGGGTAAGGCTGCGGCGGTCATCACCCAGAATGTCGACAACCTGCACCAGGCCTCGGGCGTGCCCGAGGAGCGCGTGATCGAGCTGCACGGCAATGCGAGCTACGCAACCTGCCTCGGCTGTCAGCGCCGCTACGAGCTCGTCGACATCGAGGCGGAATTCAAAGCGCTCGGCACCGTCGCACCCTGCAAGCACTGCCGCGGCGTCATCAAATCCGCGACGATCTCCTTCGGCCAGACGATGCCCGAGCGGCCGATGCGACGTGCGCTCGAAGAAACTCTCGCCTGTGATCTGTTCATCGTGCTCGGCTCGTCGCTGACCGTGTTCCCCGCCGCCGATTTCCCGGTGCGGGCGCAGGAAGCGGGGGCGGCGCTCGTCATCGTCAATCGCGATCCGACACCGCTGGACCCACGCGCCGACGTCGTCATCCATGCGGCGATCGGCGAGACGCTGACGCAGGCGGTCGCCGCCGCCGGGCCGTAGCTACGGGACCGATTCCAGCGTGCGCACGCCAGCGCGGAATGCCGAGCTCATGCGTGCATCGAGCCGCTCGCCGTCGACGACGATGTACATCACCGCGATGCCGTCGCGCTCCGCGAGCGCCAGTCCTTCGTCGGGGCCGAGCACATTGAAGGCCGTCGCCCAGGCGTCGACGAAGAGCGTCGAGCCGCCGACGACGCACACCGAACCGTAACTCGCGATCGGCTCGCCGCTGCGCGGATCGAGCGTGTGCGAAAGCCGCCGCCCGTCGCGCTCGAAGTAGTGCCGATACTCACCAGAGGTCGTGACCGAGGCGTCCTCCAGTTCGAGGATCTTGAATGGCGTGGGCTCGCTGTCGATCGGACGCTCCACCGCGATACGCCACCGTTCGCCGCGCGCATTGCGGCCGCGCACCAGCACTTCGCCGCCGATGTCGATCATGAAATCACGCACGCCGAGCGCCTCGAAGCGTTCCGCGAGCACATCGACGGCGTAGCCCGGAGCGATTCCGTTGACGTCGATCGTGAGCGCCGGATGATGTTTGCGCAGTGCCGCCGGCGCGAGCCGCACCTCGAGCAAGCGAAATCCGACACGATCGCGCAATGCCGCGAGATCGCTCGCGCTCGGCAATGCCTCCTGCTCGCCCTCGGGTCCGAACCCCCACACCGCGATGAGTGGTGCCAGCGTGATGTCGAACACGCCGCCGCTGCGCTCGCTGATGTCCTGCGCCGCCGCGACGACGCGGGCCAATCCCTCGGGCACCTCGATCCAGTCGGTGGATGCCGCCGCGTTGAATGCCGAGATCGCCGAGTCCGGCCGATAGGTCGACATGTCCGCGTCGATGCTCGCGAGCACGGCGTCGAGCGTGCGCTCGAGCGCCTGCGCATCGAGCGTCGCGGGCGTGCCGACGATCTTCACCGTATAGGTCGTGCCCATCGTCGGGCCGGAGAACACGAGCTCGCGCGGCGCGCGCGAGCACGAGACGATGAGGGAGCAGAGAACGACGAGCAGCGCGATTCGCAGTCTAGGCATTCGCGAAGACTAGCCGAACCGTGCGACGAACTTGAAATTCAGCGGGCGAGCGGCTCGTGCACGTCGCGCGCCGCTTCGGCGGCGGCCGCGTGCTCGGGGTCCCGCGCGGTGTTCTCGACCTCCGGCGCGGCCGTGCTGGGACGGTGCTGTTCCTCGATGGCAACAACCTCCGCGGCCGAGCCGGTGCCCGGCGCGCCGACTGCCAGCGCTTCGCGGCTGGCATAGCTGTTCAACATCAGCGAGAGCATGAGACTCACGCCGACCAACAGCCCGCCGAAGACGACATTTCGCTCCATGGTCCTCACTTCCGCACACTGCCGAGTCGCATCCGACACGCTGCGTGTCGGATGCGGACTGTAGGCGTGCGAGCAAATAAGCGGATACGTCCTTACGGTCAAAATGCCCGTTCGGGCACTCATCGCGTGACACGGCCGACGCGCTCCACGAACGCGATCAGCGCGCGAGCACGGCAAACGGCGCGACGCGCAACACGTCCATCATCCGTAGCCCACCATCGATCGGCGCAAGCGTCGCGCCGGTGAATATGTCACGTAGCGATTCCGCCGCTTCGCTCGCGAAGGCCACACTCGTGTCGCCCCACACGTCCGCGACCGGCAGCTGCGTCTCCGCCTTCATGAGCTGCGCCATCCATTTCGCCAGCACGACCACGACGGTTTGTCCTTCATGCGTGCGTGCAAACGCGAGCACATGATCCTTGAGGGCGCCGTTCGTCTGCAGCGGCACGTACTCGCCGTGGGCAAACAGCGCCGCCAGCTCCCGCCGCAGCTGCAACAAGCGCGACGTGACGAGCAACTTCGCATCGTTCGAGTACGGCGAGCCGACCGCCGTCGCCAGACGGCTGGCCCAATCGCTCGGGGACACTTGGGCCAGCTCGTCGAGCAGGCGGGCATTGGCGGCGTAGTCGACCGGACGACGATTGTCCGGATCGACGAGGGCGAGGCTCATCGCTTCCGTGCCCTGGTACAGGTCCGGCACGCCCGGCGACGTCAGCTTGAGGATCGTCTGCGCCAGCGAATTCAGATGCCCGAAGTAGCTGACGATCTCGGCGAGCATCGTGAAGTCCTTGTGGAACGCGCTCTGCTGCGGATGCTCGAGCAAGCGCTCGACGAATGCGCTGACGGCTTGCTCGTACTCCTCGTTTGGATGCATCCAGGACGTCGCGCGCTTCTCTTCGCGCGTCGCCTTGACGAGATAGGCCTGGACACGCTCGATCAATCTCCCGCTCGGCTCGTGCGGCGACCACACGCCGAGCAGTGTTTGATAGATGAGGTACTCGTCGTTGCGAGTGGGTGCGCTGCCCGCATCGAGCTGGCGGCGCTTGCTGCGATTCAAACGGTTCCAGCGGCCGAGGTGGCGCCGCCAGAGCTCGGGGATCTCGCTCAGGACGGCGATGCGCGCCCGCACGTCCTCGCTGCGCTTCGTGTCGTGCGTCGAGCTCGCGAGCATGGAGTGCGGCCAGGTCTTCGCACGCTCCAGGTTCTCCTGATGCACGGCGGCGGTCGAGAACGCGATCCGCCGTGGATCACCGCCGACCTCGTTCACGTTGACGAGACGGTTGTAACGATAGAACGCCGTGTCCTCGATGCCCTTCGCCATCACCGGCGCGGTCACCTGCTGGAATTTCATCGCGAACTCGAGCATCGCCCGCGCGTGCGACGCGGGACGGCCCTGGGCCGCATCGGCGAGCAGCACATCGCGCAGAAAATCGTAGATCGACTTGTCGCCTCCGGTATTCGAGCGCGCGACATTGATCGCCCATTGCACGACGCGGCGGTCCTCGGCGCTTTCGCCGCGCTCGGACACGTACGTGCGATACACGGGAAAGCGCGCGATCGTCTCGACGATCGCCTCGCGCATCGACGCGCGCGTGAAATCGGCCGTGTGCCGGTCGAGCTGCGCGATGCGGTCGAGCTGCGTCGCGAGCACTTCGACCTCGGCCGCGAGCGAGGTGCGCATGACGAGCTTCTTCGCTTGATACGCAATCTCGTCGAAGCTGTCCCCGACGCCCGCGAATTGTCGATACAGCCGCGTCAACGCCGCTTCATGATCCGGGTTCACCAGCCAGCCGTTCGCGAGCGCAACGAAGTCGTAGCCCGTCGTGCCGTGCACCGGCCATGTCTCGGGCAGCCGCTCGTGAATCGCGAGGATTTTCTCCGTGACGACGTACAGCGGCTTCGCGGCGGGGTCGCCGAAGCGCCCCTGCAGGCGGTCGAAGTAATCTTGCGGGTCGAACAGACCGTCGGAGTGATCGATGCGCAGACCGTCGATGTGTCCGCTGTCGATCAAGCGAAAGATGAGCGCGTGCGTCTCATCGAACACCGACGGCTCGTTCATGCGCAGCGCGGCCAGGTCGTTCACGTCGAAAAAGCGGCGGTAGTTGATCTCGTCGATTGCGACTCGCCAATACGCGAGCCGATACGCCTGCGCATCGAGCAGGCGATCGAGCGCGTCGAAGGTCTGCGGCTCGCCGACGACGCCGTTGATGCGCCGGACCGCGGCGTCGATGCGCTCGCGAATCGCGGGGCTGCGCTCGACCAGCCGCACGAGGCGGCGCTTGTGCGCCTCCTTGTCGCGATAGCGCACCGCTTGCGACTCTGGCGAAGCATCATCGCGCGGCGGCAGATTGCCGAAGGCCGTCAACAGACTTTCGAAATCAGCACGGTCCGGATCATCCGGCGGCAACGTAGCGTCGCCATCGAACATGCCGACGAAGATCCGCGGATATTCGCGCGGATCGATCGGAAAACAGTGCTCGAAGTACTGCACCCGGAAGGCGCCCCTTTCGGCATCGAATTCGACCGCGAGCTCGCCGCGTTCGAGCACCGTGCCGAACGGCGCGCCGAGAATCGGCACGAGCACGCGATTGCGCAGCGAGGCGCGATTCGGGTGCCAGTCGATGTCGAAATGAGACGCGGCGTGCGCGGCCGGCCCGTTTTCCAGCAGGTCGAGCCACCATTCGTTGTCGCAGCCCATGATGCCTAGATGGTTCGGCACGATGTCGACGATCAACCCCATCTCGTGCTCGTGCAGCAGCGCAACGAGCCGCTCGAAGTCCGCTTCCGTGCCGAGCTCTGGATTGAGCACGGTGTGATCGATCACGTCGTAGCCGTGCCTGCTCCCCGGACGGGCCTTCAGGATCGGGGAGGTATAGAGATGACTGATGCCGAGCCGAGCGAGATAGGGAACGATGTTCGCGGCGTCGTTGAACGTGAATCCTGCGTTGAGCTGCACGCGATATGTCGCGCGCGGTGGACGCTTCCCGCCGATGCGATCGCGAGCCTGGTCAGCGGTGCTCATTCGTGCGCTTCGTTCCTACCCGAGCAGTGACGCTCGCACCTCCCAAGGTGCGAGCCGTGAGTCGCTGGGCGAAGCCGTCGTGGAGTACAAAAGTTCCCGCTGCCGCCCTTCGGCGGCGCCGCACCCGGCCGCGTCGTCGCTCAAGTTCGCTTCGAGCCGCAAGACGCCGTCGCTCACCGGCCAGCTCACGCGTATTGCCCGACCCTCGACCTGTCGGCGTGCGCTCCCCGGCTCGATCGACGGCACGCGCGGCGTGATGTGCTGCGCGCGCACGCGCAGCAGCTCACGCACGAGCTCGAGGCGTTCGCGATATGGAGATTCGTTGCGGTCCTCCCAGCGCAGGCGGCTGCGCTCGAAAGTGGCGATTGCGTTCGGATCGGGAATGCGCTCGGGCGCGGCGGCGAACGTCGCGAAGCCCGCGAACTCGGCGCGCCGGCCTCGCGTAATCGCCTGCGCGAGCTCGCCCTCGTAGTCGCAGAAGAACAGAAAGGGCTGGCGCGCGCCGTACTCCTCGCCCATGAACAACATAGGCACGTGCGGCGCGAGCAGCAGCAGCGCGAGACCCGCCTGCACACGCTCCGGCGCGGCGAGCGTCGTCAGACGCTCACCCAGAGCGCGGTTGCCGACCTGATCATGGTTCTGCAGAAAGTCGATGAACGCTGTGACCGCAAGACCGCTGCTCGGCTCGCCGCGCGGTTCGCGCGCGTCGCCGTAGGGCTCGCCTTGAAACGCAAAGCCTTCCGCGAGCACGCGCGCGAGCTGCTCGTGCGGCTGCTCCGCGTAGTTCGCGTAGTAGCCGTCGCGCTCACCTGTCAGCAGCACGTGCATGACGTGATGGAAGTCGTCGTTCCATTGCGCTTTCGATACGCGCGAGCCCGTCCGCTGCAAGCGCGTCGCCTGATTGTCGTGATTCTCGAGAATCAAATGGATGTACCGCTCCCGGCCCGGACCCGCGTCCATCGCCGCGGCCAGCTCGTCGACGACGTGCGTCGAGCTCTCATCCAGGATGGCGTGAACGGCGTCGAGCCGCAGACCGTCGAAGCGGTACTCGTTCAACCAGTACAGCGCGTTTTGGATGAAGAAGTCGCGAACGTTGCGACCGGCCTCGCCTTCGAAATTGATCGCTGAGCCCCACGGCGTGTGATGACGGTCCGTAAAAAACGGGCTGGCGTAGCGCGGCAGATAATTCCCTTCGGGGCCGAAATGGTTGTAGACGACGTCGAGCACGACGGCGATGCCTGCCGCATGCGCGGCTTGAATCAGTCGCTTCAGATCGTCCGGGCGTCCATACGCGGGATGCGGCGCGAACGGCAGCACACCGTCGTACCCCCACCCTCGCGTGCGCGGAAAGGTCGCGAGCGGCAGCAGCTCGATGACATTGATGCCGTCGGCCGCCAGCTCGGGCAGACGCGGCATGATCGCGGCGTACGTGCCTTCCGGCGTGAACGTGCCGACGTGCAATTCGTAAACGACGGCACGATGCCATGGCTGGCCGCGCCAGCCGTCGTCCTGCCACTGAAATGCGCGCGGATCGATGACTTCGCTCGGTCCGCTCAGGCCTTCGGGCGCGAAGCGCGCCGCCGGATCCTGCACCTCGATCTCATCGTCGATGCGATACCGATAGCGCGTGCCGGGGCCGACGGGCGCGATCGTTTCGAACCAGCCGCCGCCAGCGGCGCGCAGCTCGAAGCGGTCGTTCAGTTCGGGTATCGCGAGAGCGACGTTCTTGGCGTCGGGCGCCCACACCCGAAAGCGGGTTCGCCCGTTGGCTTGCAACTCGGCGCCGAACGGCAGCGCATGGTGACAGCGATCCATGACATTCCTGAAATCCTTGTCGCCTGGGGTCACATCACCGCCTCGGTGAAACCACCGAACCGCTCCATGTGCGCGTGTCGCGCAGCCAGGTTGATGTGTACGTCGGTCGTTTCCGCGGCGTGCACGTGAATGTGCCGCGTGGTCGCAAGGCGGCGCAGCGTATCGCCCACACGTTTCGGCGTGCCGAGATCGCTCCAGCCGCACGGCGGCACGCGCACGACGCGCAGGTGCGTCTCGCGTCCTTCGAGGATGTGACGGGAGAAGTCGATGTCGGGCAAGCGCTCGTACATGTCCGTCAGCACGGCCCAACCGGAGGAAGGTGGCAGACCCGCGCTCACGGCGCGGCTCATGACCACCTGCATCTCCATGACGATCGGAGCGAAGCGCTGCAAATAGAGATTGACGAGCGACTGTGCCGACGCGGCGAGGATGAACGCATTCCACAAACCGCCGGCATCGATGATTTGCTTCGCGATGTGCGGCGCGGGCTTCTCCACGAAGCGGCCAACGTGACGGCCGCCGAGCGGATCGGGCGTTCCGGGCAGAATGTAGCCGAGGTCAGCATCGACTTCGTCCGGCACGAGCCCCAGCAGCACGGGCGTCGAGGGATCGCGCTGCAAGCGCGCGAGCGCCGAATGCAGCGATTCGCGCAGGATCGGCTCGTCACGCACGTAATGATCGGCAGGGAGCAGCAACACTTTCGCCTCGGGGTCCAGCGCAAGGACGTGCAGCAGTGAATAGAGCACGCCAATCGCGGTACCGCGATTGCGCGGCTGCACGAAGATGTTCTTCGCCGGCATGCCCGCAAGCAGCGCCGGCCACCACTCGCGATGCTGTTGAGCAACGATCGCGCACACACGCTCGGGATCTACGACGCCCGCCGCGCGCGCGAGCGCATCTTCGAGCAAGGTACGTCCGCCGTTGAGGGAGCAAAACTGTTTTGGCACCGCCGTCCCGCAGGGACGGGTCGTCAGTGCGCGCAACCGAGTGCCATCGCCACCCGCCAACACCACCGACCACACGTTGCCGACGTTTGCCATTTTGCTGTCACTCCAGTCGCGTTGAGCCTGCATCGGGGAAATCGAGGTTGAGACGGCCACTGCGGAATTGTCCTGATGTTCGTTGTCGCGTCGTCTCAGCGCATGCTTGCCTCGAATGTCCGAAACTGGCGACGAGTTCCATCATCTTCCTGGAATGCAAAGAATTTTCTCGCGCATGGATGGCAGCCGAAGACGTCGTTGACGCACCACACCACGACGGAAAATTACGACTCACGGAGCGAGCATGGCCGCTCGCCGGAGGCACGTGACGTACCACGGATGCGCGCACCCGGATGGGAACTTTCCTGAGAGCGGCGTGCTTGGATAGCGAACACATTCCGACCGCCTCCACAGCTTCCAGGACCTCGTCAATGCCCCGCCGTCAGCGCTCTCGTTCGCGCAGCTCCGTCTCGAAATCACTCGTGGCCGCCACCGCGGACCCATTGGACGGAGCGCAAGCAGCGCCACCGCAAGGCACGCTCGTAGCGACCCCGATCATCCACGAAGATCGTGACGCGCGCATTGCGGCGCTCGCGTACGCGCGCGCCGAGCAGCGCGGATTCGAGCCAGGCCATGCGCTCGACGATTGGCTGTGGGCGGAGCGTGAGATCGATGCGGCGTCGTCATCGCGGAGCGGACACCACGACGTGGGTTGATATGGAATCGGAGCGCCGCCTCCATGACAAAGGCCAAGGTCGTCGCCTCGGCTGTTCCCGCTCCGCCCTCCGTTGCCGCGCGCCATCGCGAGACATTTCTCGGCGCGGCCCACTACGACGGGCAGACTCGATTCCGAGTCTGGGCGCCCGAGGCGCGCGCGGTCGACGTCCATGTCGAGCAGCCGCGGCCGCTGACGCTTGCGCTCGAGCCTGAGCTCGACGGTTACTTCGTTGGAACCTCCACCGAGATCCAGGCCGACGCACTCTATAAATACTCTGTAGACGGCGAGGGGCCATGGCCGGACCCGTGCTCCCGGTATCAACCGCTGGGGCCGCATGGGCCGTCGCAGATCACCGATGTCGCACGCTATCGCTGGCAAGACGCGGGCTGGCGCGGCGCGCGGCTCGCGGGTCAAGTCATGTACGAGCTCCATGTCGGCGCGTTCACTCGCGAGGGCACGTTCGCGGCGGCGACGGAGCGCCTCGACGCGCTGCGCGATCTCGGCATCACGATGATCGAATTGCTACCGGTAGCCGAATGCCCAGGGCGCTGGAACTGGGGCTACGACGGCGTGCAGTTCTTCGCGCCGTATCACCACTACGGTGAGCCCGACGATTTCAAGCACTTCGTGGATCGTGCGCACGCGCTCGGGATCGCGGTGATCTTAGACGTGGTCTACAACCATCTCGGCCCCGACGGGAATTACCTCCGTTGCTATAGCCCCCACTACTTCAGTCGCGGCCACCGCACGGACTGGGGCGAGGCGCTGAACTTCGACGAGGAGTACTGCGTCGGGGCCCGCGACCTCGTCACCAACAACGCCAAGTACTGGCTCAGCGAGTTTCATCTCGACGGTTTTCGCCTCGACGCGACACAGGCGATCTTCGACTCGAGCAGCCCGCACGTCGTCGCGCAGCTCGTCGCCGAATGCCGCGCGTCGACCGCGCGTGACATCGTATTGATCGCGGAGAACGAACCGCAGCGCGGCGAGCAGTTGCTGCCCGCCGATCGCGGCGGCTACGGGCTCGATGGCATGTGGAACGACGACTTTCACCACGCGATGCGCGTCGCACTGACCGGGTCGCGCGACGGCTACTTCGTCGACTACACGGGCAGCGCCCAAGAGCTGCTGTCCTGTCTCAAGCACGGCTTTCTGTATCAAGGCCAGTACTATCAGTGGCAGAACAAGCCGCGCGGCTCGCCGTTGCGAGGAGTGCCTCGTCACGCCTGCGTGCATTTTTTGCAGAACCACGATCAGGTGGGCAACACGGGCATCGGCGATCGAGTGCACTCGTACGTGAGTCCGTGCCGTTATCGAGCGGCCACGGCGCTGCTCCTGCTCGGGCCACAAACGCCGTTGCTGTTCATGGGCCAGGAATTCCTGGCCTCGAACCGCTTCATGTTCTTCGCGGACCACACCCCCGAGCTGCGACGGCTCGTCCATCAGGGCCGGCGCGAATTCGTGGCGCAATTCCAGGCATACGCGACCGAGGCGGTCCAGCGCGCGTTGCGCGATCCCGGCGATGAGCAAACTTTCCTCGATTCGAAACTGGACTGGCGCGAAGCCGAACTTCGGTCCGAAGCGCTCGAACTGCACCGCGATCTCTTGCGTTTGCGTCGCGAAGATCCGGTGATCGCGCACGCCGCGGAGCTCGAGATCGACGGCGCGACGCTGAGCGAGTCGGCATTCGTCTTACGCTGGTTCGCTCCGGACGAGTGCGACCGCCTGCTGCTCGTGAGTCTCGATCGCGAGCAACGGCTCGCGCCCGCGCCGCAACCGCTCCTCGCACCGCCGCGCGACAAGTCATGGCAACTGTTGTGGGCGAGCGAGGACCCACGTTACGGCGGGCACGGCGTGATCGACCCGGTATCGAACGACGGCCGCTGGCGCATTCCCGCCGAATGCGCAGTGCTCCTCCAAGCGAAGTAACAACGTCCAAGGTCGCAAAGCGCCGATGTCCATCGAACCGTCCACACCTCTGATGCGAGGCCGCGAGCTCATCATCCCCTGGGATGCGGGACGCGATCCGCACTATCTGCGCGATCGCGAATGGCTCGTGACGAACGGCCTGGGCGGCTACGCGTCGGGCACGCTCGCCGGCATGCCGTCGCGCAAGTATCACGGCTTGTTCGTGCCCAACCTGGCGTCGCCGAAAGGACGACACATCATGATCTCGCGCTGCGACGAGTTCGTGACGGTCGGCGGCACGCGCGTGCACCTGGGCGGGGCCGAGTTCGTGAACGACCTCATCGCCGGGGAATCGCACCGTTACTTGACAGAGTTCCGGCTCGATCACCGCATCGCCATCTGGCGCTTCGAGGTTGGCGACAGCGTGATCGAGAAATCGATCCTGATGCCGCACGGCCAGAACACGGTGTGCGTGCGCTATCGGTTGCTGCAAGGGCAGCCGCTCGAGCTGCACATCCGGCCGTACACGTCGTTCCGACGCCACGACGAACAGCCCGACTACGAGCTCAGGTCGGTCTTTACCCTCACGGTACAAAAGAACCGGCACGAGGTGCATCTGTCGGACAGCCCGCTCGTGTTACGCATGGCGCTGCAGCCGGGCCCGGCCGCGTTCGTCACGAACGAGCTCGCCGAGCGGGAATTCTTCTATCGCATCGAGTTCGACCGCGGCGATCCGCACTTGGAGAGCGCCTTCAGCCCCGGCTTTTTTACCGAAACGCTCACGACCGCGCAGCCCATCGTCTTCGTCGCCTCGACGCAAAGCTGGGACTCCCTGCAATTCGACGCGGATGCGCTTTTCGAGGCGGAGACACGGCGCTGCGAACGGCTCATGTCGCTCGCGCCGGACCTCGCGGGCGACCCGTTCGCCGAGCAGCTCGCGCTGGCGGCGGATCAATTCATCGTCCTGCCCGGCAGCCGCTTCGAGGAGACGGTGATCGCGCAGGCGGGCGGCAACGAGCTGCGCACGGTCATTGCGGGCTATCACTGGTTCGGCGATTGGGGGCGCGACACGATGATCAGCCTGGAAGGGCTGACCCTGACCACCGGCCGCTACCGTGAGGCCGGCGCGATCCTGCGCACGTTCGCGAACTACGTGCGCGACGGCCTGCTGCCGAACCTGTTTCCGGAAGGCGAGCGTCAGGCGCTGTACCACACCGTCGATGCGACCTTGTGGTATTTCCATGCGATTTCGCGTTACGTCGAGGCGACCGGCGATCACTCCATCATCACCCACCTGTTTCCCATTCTCCGCTCGATCATCGAGCATCACCTCGAAGGCACGCACTACAACATCCATGTCGATCCCGAGGATGGGCTCATCGCGGCCGCCGCCGAGGGCTATCAGCTGACCTGGATGGATGCGAAGGTCGACGGCTGGGTCGTGACGCCGCGGCGCGGCAAGCCGGTCGAGATCCAAGCGCTCTGGTACAACGCGTTGAACCTGATCGTGCGTTGGGCGGCCGATCTGGGCCAGCCGAACGAATTCTTTCAGGTCGCGGCGGCAAAGGCGCGCGAAACGTTCAATCGCCGCTTCTGGAACGAGCAGCGTGGGTGTCTTTTCGACGTCGTGGATGGGCCGGCGGGCGACGATGCCGCGGTCCGCCCGAATCAGATCTTCGCGATCTCGCTCGCGCACCCGATTCTCGATCAACAGCGCTGGGCCGCTGTCGTCGACACGATATTGGCGCAACTCGTGACGCCGTATGGCGTACGCACGCTGAGCCCCGACCACCCCGACTACAAGGCGCACTATCGCGGCAATCTGCGTCAGCGTGACGCGGCCTATCATCAAGGCACCGTGTGGCCGTGGCTGATCGGACATTACATCGACGCCTACCTGAAGGTGAGGCCGGATCGGACCAGCGCGCGGCGCCTGTTGCAAAGCTTTCCCCAGCACCTGTTCGACGCGGGCGTCGGCAGCATCAGCGAGATTTTCGACGCCGAGGAGCCATACCACCCCGGCGGTTGTATCGCGCAGGCGTGGAGCGTTGCGGAAGTGTTGCGAGCGTGGCTCAACACGCGCTCGGCGAGCGGCTAGCACGCGCCATTCGTTGACGGCGACGGCAGCCGCGATCGCGCGCACGCGTCCTCGCACGAAGGATCGGAACAGTTCCCGAGGTCGGGTCATTGGATAGCGTGCAAGCCTAAACCAATGACAGGAGCTAGCCATGGCAAGAGCGACTTCCAAAGCGGCGTCCGACGCGCCGCGCGATGCGATCGCACTCTTGAAGCAGGATCACCGCGTCGTCGAGAAGCTGTTCAATGATTTCGAGCAGGCCGATGACGACCAACTGCAGCACATCGCGGAGCGCGTGTGTCAACTGTTGACGGTTCACGCGCAGATCGAAGAGGAGCTGATGTATCCGCAGGCCAAGGAAGCCTTCGAGGACGAGGAAGACCTCGAACTCGTCAGCGAAGCGAACGTCGAGCATCAGTCGGCGAAGGAGCTGATTGCGAAGATCGACGACATGACTCCGGAGGACGAAAACTTCAAAGCGACCGTGAAAGTGCTTGGCGAGTACATCAAGCATCACGTGAAGGAAGAGGAGAACGAGCTGTTTCCGAAGCTCAAGAAGACGGATGTCGACCTGAAGGAGATGGGCGCGCAGCTGCAGGACCGCAAGATGCAGTTGATGCAGGAGCTGGGCATCGAGATGGAAATGGAAGAAGAAATGCCGTCGGCGCCGCGCAAGCGCGCAACCGGCCGTTCGGGCCGCACGTCGGCGTCGAAAACACGCCAGGCGCGGGCGGGAAGCGGCCGCAAGAGCGCGTCGCGCTCGGGCCGCTCGGCGCGTCACTGACGTGTACCCTCTCCCGACGGAGAGGGTGAGGTGAGGGGCACGCGCTGTGCTGTCGAAACGCGGCTCGCTGTCCCCTCACCGGCTACCGGCCTACCTCATCGCCCCCATCGCCGCCATTCTCGAATCCGGAGGCGTGACGGTCATTGCTCGACTTGCAACGCGGGTGTCGTGGAGCTGGCGACTTTGAGCGAGCGGCCGAAGTACACGAGCGCCGCGACCGCATGTACGAGGCCGCCGGGAATCCACATGATGAGTCCGGCAAGCTGCTGATCCTCGAGCGGCGTCAAGCCGCTCAAGCCCTGCAACCCGAGCTCGATATATCGCGGATACCACGGGCTCTGCGCGAACGTCATGAGAACGCCGAGCAGCCCGCTGTGCAGCGACGTGAAAAACAGCCAGAGCGCAGCAACGCCGGCCCGGCGCTCGCGCGCGGCCGCGTCGATCGACCACCAGAACAAGATCGCGGTGAACACGAACGACAGGTGTTGCGCCGCATGCCACCCTTCGCTGAGCAGCGCTCGATTGAACAGGCTGGGCGCGTGCCATAGCCACATCACCAGCGCTTGCAACAGCGAGGCGGCGAATGGCGCCGAGATCGCCGACCAGGTGTTTGCATACCACCGTAGCTGCCCGACACCGGCCAGTGCACGACGCGCGCGCAGCGGCAACGCCCACAGGAGCACACCGATCGGCTTCGACCAGGCGAGCAGGGGCGCCGCCACGAGCATCAAGAGCTCGTGTTCGATCATGTGTGCGGTGAAGGAGCGCCCGCCGAGCGCATGAAGCGGTGTGAGCAGCGACAGCGCGATGATCAGCCATCCCGACGCGAACAGCAGCGCACGACGGTGGAGCACCGCGCGACCAGCGCGCGATCCCACGCGGAGGCGCAGGAAACCGGTCAGATATCCGGCCCCGAACGCGATCAGCAGGCCGATGAGGAAGACCTCCCCCGCATCCCGCGACTCGCTCGAATGCGCGAACACGACAGGAGTGCAAAGGAGCGACGCCGCCGCGATCAGCGCTCGCATCGCAACAACCACGCCGCCGCTAACGAGAACACGATAGTTCGTGACGACGAACGCGACCGCTGCCCTGCGGCACCGCGCACGCTCCCCAATGTGAGGCCAAGTCGAGGCTCCGGACCAAAAGGAACATCTCCGAACGCGTTTGCGTCGGCCCTGTTCCATGTGACGAGCTCATCTTGTCCGCAGCCGCTGGCATGAGCTTGCGCGTTGTCTCACGCATCGTGGGCGTCGGCCGACGGCGCGTGGCAGCGCACGCGACGTAACCGCCAGCACCTCGGAACTTTGGAACGGAGCAGTGCTTGGTTTGGAAGCGCTCGGGGATCCCTCGCGCGCGCTCCCTCTTCACCCTCACCGCGGCGCCTCGCTGCCGCGGCTGTCATTCGTACGGAGCCACACCATGACCATGAAGCTACTCGAGGATCGCGGCACTCCACTGGATCGTCAGCATTTCACCTGGCGCGAGCGGTCGCCGAAGCCCATCAGCAAGCTCGACGACGATGCGTTCACACGCGTGCGCATCATCCTGATGAACGGCATCGAACAGGAAGCGCTGCGCTTCCAGCATGCCGTCGCACGCTTCAATCCCGAGTTGCGTTTGCCGCTCGCGCAGATCCGCCAGATCGAGCACGAGCAAGAGACCGTCGTGAATTGGCTCATCGGAGCCGATCATTCGCCGCTCGAAACGACGATCGGCTACGAGCAGACCGCCATCGAGGTCACCGCGGGCATGGCGTTGCGCGAGCCCGACCCCTATGTCGCGCAGACGCTGCGCTTCGGCCTGCTGGAGGACTTCGATCATCTGTATCGCTATGCGGCGCTGCTCGACCGCCTGGAAGGCAAGGATGCGAACAACATCACACAGTCGTACACCGACATCGTCCCCGGCCGCCCGACGCACTTTCATCATCGCTTCGCGACCGACAATGTTCGTCGCCCGGTCGTGACGAAGGCGTCGCATCCGCTGACGAAGCTGCACGCCTTGACGATCACCGCGGGCGAGCAGCAGACCCACAACTACTACATGAACATCGGCCCGCTGTTCGCGGACGCGCTCGCGCGCCAGCTGTACGCGGAGATCGCCTCCATCGAAGAGCAGCACGTGACGCAATACGAATCACTGCTCGACCCGACGCAGACGTTCTTCGAGCAATGGCTGATGCACGAGGCGATGGAGGTCTACAACTACTGGAGCTGCGCGGTGCAGGAATCGAATCCACGGATCAAAGGCATTTGGGAGCGCATGCTCGACTACGAGCAGGGGCATCTCGCGGCCGTTGCCGATCTGTTCAAGGAAACCGTGCGCCGCGATCCGTTCGAGATCATTCCGCAAACGCTGCCCGAGCCGCTCCCGTATGAAAGCCAACGCGAGTTCGTGCGCAAGACGCTCGTGAACGAAGTCGACATGCGCTCGCGCGGCACGGAATACGTCGGCAAGGACGAGGAGAGCGGCGCGACGATCTCTTATCGGGAGTACGTCCATTCCGATGGCGTCCCGAGTGACGACGTCGCCGCCGGCTACCACTATCAGCCGGGCACGGAGCTCAGCCGTTCATCACCGCAGCTCGCAGCCTGATTTCGAGGAGGAACCATGAGCACACAAGCCCATACCGGCACGAATCGCACTGGAATCAAGACATCGCCCCAGGACACGAAGAAGCTGCTGGACGCGGAACAGGCGCTCAAGCCCCTGTTCGCGGGAGACCCGGCGGAATTCATCGACATCAAAGTGCAGTCGATCTCGGAAGCCGACCCGCTCGGCTCGGTGCCGCCGCCCGCGTCGATCAAGGGCGCGTTGAAGACGGGAATGAAGATGATGACGGGCGCGAAGCCGCAGGTCGTCATCGACAAGCTCGCCGAGCGCGCCGCCTTCGAGCGCGGCGGCACGCGTTTGTATGACGCGTTGATCGTCAAATTTCAGACTTCCGGCGATGCCGGCTCCGGCGCGCAGCTGGAAGACCTCACGAAGATCCGCAGCGAAGAGCTCGCGCACTATCACCTGCTGGTCGAGGCGATCCGGAAGCTCGGCGGCGATCCGACGGCGCAAACGCCGAGCGCGGACATCGTGGGCGTCGAGACGATGGGATTGATGCAGGTGTTGAACGATCCGCGCACGACCTTCACGGACTGCTTGAATGCGATGCTGATCGCGGAGCTCACGGACGTGGATGCCTGGACGCTGCTCGCGAACATTGCCGAAGGCATTGGCGAGGACGACATGGCGCAGCAGTTTCGCAACGCGCTGCTCGAGGAGAACCATCATTTGCAGCTGGTGCGAGGGTGGTACCAGAAGAGCGTGACCGCGCAGAGCACGGTGTAGCCGCGCTGTCGGCGGATCAGTGTGAGGGCACGGCGCTCGCGAGGGCGCCGTGCCCTCATCCGCATCTCGCGCCCCGCGCCGGCGGAGCGGTGTTCAGAACAAACCCAGAATCTTCTTCCGCGCCACGTTCTTTCTGCGCGGATCGATGAAATCCTTCACGCCCGCATCGAGCAGCTTCTCGAACAGCTCGTTTACGCCTTTCGACTCTTTCAGCTCCAGCTCCTCCTTGTAGAGCGGCAGGACACTGAAGAATGCGATCGAGTGCGCCGCAATCGTCAGCTCATAGAAGTCCTGCGGCACGAGCAGCGACGGCACGATCACGGCGGCGCTCAGCTTCGTGTTCGGCGCCAATGGCCGCGGCGGATCGCCGTTCGGAAACGTCTCGCCCCAACCAACGAAGCGTCGCTGCGTGCGCGGCAATTCCGCGATCGAGCGCAACTGATCGAGCGGCCATTTCCATCGCGGCTCGCTGCGCGCCTTCGCATCGAATGGCCACGTGCGCGGCAACGTCACCATCAGCTCGATATAGCGCGGCACGCTCTTTCCCGCCGGCACGGTCATCGCGCGATCGCTCATTCCGGCCGTCACGAGCGTGCGCACCGGACGCGTGTCTTGCGGCGGGATATGTAGGATCTCGACCTCGTCGGGATCGCTGCCGAGGCGCAGGCTCTCGCTCACGGGACCTAGATATTTCGCGACGTGCGCGCGGACCTCGTCGCGATAACCGATGGCAGAGGAAGTGGATGGGTTCGGCACGATGAAACAGGAATGACAGTCGGGGGCCCGAGTATACGCAAGCGCGCTCGTTTCCCGAGCCCTTGCGCCGCGCGCGTTCTTACACGCGCGGCGCGCGCCTCGATCACTTCGCCCGCGGTCGAAACGCCAGCAATACATTGCCGGGCGACTGGCCGAACATGCCGTAGCCCGACGCCACGAACAGCTGACCGTTGGCCGCGACGATCGAGGCATTGTCGATCGCGCCGCCATTGCCGGGCACGCCATTGACGGTCGTGAACGGCTTCGCCGTATCGAACGAGAACAGCACCGCGCCTGATTTGGCATCGAACACCCGCAGATAACCGTCGAGCGCGCCAGCGACGACGGCGCCATCGATCACGGTCGGCGCGCCTGACAGCCCGATGTTGTTGCTGCACCCACGCACACGGGTCGCTCGATCGCCGGAGCAATCGGGCTCCGCCGCGAACGTCCACGCGACCTTGCCGGTGCTCGCGTCCACCGCATGGATGCCCGGCTTCTGGGTGCGCGGCTGACCGGCCGTCGGCGCGGACCCATACGGACGATTGATCGGCGCGTAGACGCGCTCGCCGTCGAACGCAATGCCCCAGTGAATGCCGCCGAGCGGCGAGCCGTCACCGAAATCCTGACGCCACAGCACTTTGCCGTCGTCAGGATCGAGCGCCCACAACGTGCCGGACTTCTGCCCCGCGAACAACGCATCCTTGCCGTTCGCGAGCCGGCCCAGGATGACCGACGCGCCGAAATCGACATCGCGAAACACGGAGTCGAGCGGGCAGTTCAAGCCGCGGCGACGCGCGGGCGCGGTAGCTCCTGCCGTCGCGGCTCTCGCGCCCGCCGCAGCGGTACTCGCATCGCTCGTTGGCGCCGCGCCCTCTGTGACTTGCGGCCGTGCCGGACAACCGGCCAGGAAGACGTCATTCTCCGTCGCCTGGAAGCTCCAGCGAATCGAGCCGTCTCGCAGATCGATGGCGAGAATCGCGTCGGTCGTGTCCGCGGCGGGCTCGGATGTCGCCTCGCCCGTGCCGACGAACAACAGGCCGCGCTTCGCATCGATCGCCGGCGAATTCCAGATCGGGGCGCCCGACGGCCCCCACAGCATCTTGCCGTCGCCGCGATCGCGCACGGGCTTCGCGTCCGCCATCGTATGCGCCGTCCAGAGCTTCTGACCGGTCTTGCCGTCGAGCGCGACGACGGCCCCATGCGTCTTGCAGCACTCGTGCGCATCGTTGGCGCCGAGCATGATCTCGTACTGAGAGATCGGCGCGTACACGCGGTCGTCGTGAATGATCGGCGTACCGGTCGTCAGCGATAGCGAGAACAGCTGCACCGACTGCTGCCACACCTTCGTGCCCGTGAGCGCATCGATCATGTGAATGTTCGCGCCGGCGTCGCCGACGACGAGCACTTTGCGCCCGCCGATCTCGCCGTACGCCGCGCTCGTGCGCAGCGGCAGGCCGCTCTCGTACACCCACTTCAGGCACGGCTGGCGGTCGCTCACGTCGATCGCGAGCACTTGCGCGGTTTCACCCACGGGGAGGAACAACGTCGTGCCCACGACCGCCGGCTGCGAGCGCATCGTCGTCGCTTGCGGAAACGCGAGTGCCCACGCGAGCTCGAGATTCGCGAACTCGCTCGTCGCGAGACCGGTCTGCGGCTTGGTCAAATGACGGCTGTTGCGGTTGTCGAAGCCGAAGCCGGCGACGCTCGGCGGCGGGCTCAGATCGACCTTGCGGCGCTCGGGCGAGCACATCATCTGCGCGACCCAGGCATCGTTCGCCTGCGCCGCACCGGTCAGATATTCGGCGACGGTGTTCCGCTCCGCGGCGCTCAGACCGGCGGCCTGCACCTTCATCTTGCCTTCCGCCAACGCGTAGCGAACGTTCGAGAACCGCATGCGGCGTAACGCATCGAGTCCGGGAGATTTCGTCGCTTCGGGATTGTTGTGACACGCCGCGCACGCGCGGTCGTAGATCGCCTGGCCCGGATGCGGCTCCTCCGCCGCCGTCGCGGGCAGCGTCATCATCCAGGCGACCAGACCCAAGGCGAATCCAGC
>JAEYXD010000167.1 GCA_023428645.1 Pseudomonadota bacterium | reverse complement strand
ATCACTTCTTTTTTGCAGCCGGCTTTTTCGCCGCGGGCTTCTTGGCCGCGGGCTTCTTTGCGACCGGCTTCTTGGCCGCCGGCTTCTTGGCGACCGGCGCCTTTGCCGTCTTCGCCTTGGCCGGTGCTTTGATCGGTGCCTTGGCTTTAGCCGGTGCCTTGGCCTTGGCCGATGTCTTGGCCTTCGCACTCGATTTCACCGCCGGCGATTTCTTCGCGGCGGCCTTCGCCGCGGGCTTTTGCACCGACACCGACGCACGCGTGCCACGCTTCGCGAGTTGCTCGGCGATGGCCTTGCCCAGATCGGCGGGGCTCTGCACGGTGCGTACGCCGGCCTTCTTCAGCGCTGCGAACTTGTCCGCGGCCGAGCCCTTGCCACCGGAGATCACCGCGCCGGCGTGGCCCATGCGCTTGCCCGGCGGCGCCGTGACACCGGCGATGTAGGCGACGACCGGCTTCGTCACGTTCGCGCGAATGAATTCGGCGCCGGCTTCCTCGTCGCTGCCGCCGATCTCGCCGACCATGATGATGCCTTCGGTCTGCGGGTCTTCCTCGAAGCGCGCGAGCACGTCGATGAAGTTCATGCCGCGCACCGGATCGCCGCCGATGCCGACGCACGTGCTCTGGCCGAGCCCCGCGTTCGTCGTTTGAAAGACGGCTTCATACGTCAGCGTGCCCGAGCGCGACACGATGCCGATCTTGCCGGGCTTGTGAATGAAGCCCGGCATGATGCCGATCTTCGCGCCGCCGGGGGTGATGATGCCGGGGCAATTCGGGCCGATGAGCAGGCTGCCGTAGCTCGCGAGCGCGGCCTTCACGCGCACCATGTCGTTCACGGGAATGCCTTCGGTGATGCAGACGATGAGCTCGATGCCGGCATCGGCCGCTTCGAGGATCGCGTCCGCCGCGTACGGGGCCGGCACGTAGATCATGCTGACCGTCGCGCCGGTTTCGTGCACCGCCTCGCGTGCGGTGTTGAACACGGGCAGGCCGAGATGCTTCTCGCCGCCGCGGCCCGGCGTGACGCCGCCGACGAGCTTCGTGCCGTACGCCAGGCACTGTTCGGAATGGAAGGTGCCTTGCTTGCCGGTGAAGCCTTGGCAGATGACGCGGGTGTTCTTGTCGACGAGGATGGACATAGGGGGCTCTGGGGTAACTAAAGTCGGTGACTATCGGCCAGACGAACGCCCCCTCTCCCGCAGGGAGAGGGCTTCGGTGAGGGCAGCGCGCGCAGCGTGGATCACTGCTTCTTCGCCGCTGCGACGACCTTCTTCGCCGCATCCGTGAGATCGGCTGCCGCGGTGATCGCAAGGCCGCTCTCCGCGAGCAGCTTGCGGCCCTGTTCGGCATTCGTGCCCTCGATGCGCACGACGACAGGAACCTTCACACCGACGTCCTCGACCGCGTGAATGATGCCCTCGGCGATCATGTCGCAGCGGACGATGCCGCCGAAGATGTTGACGAGGATGGCCTTGACCTTCGGATTCGAGAGAATCAGCTTGAAGGCGATCGTGACGCGCTCGCGCGTCGCGCCGCCGCCGACATCGAGGAAGTTCGCAGGCGCGCCGCCGTGCAGCTTGATGATGTCCATCGTCGCCATCGCGAGGCCCGCGCCGTTCACCATGCAGGCGATGTCGCCGTCGAGCGAGACGTAGTTGAGCTCGTGCTTCGCGGCCTCGCTCTCCATTTCGTCTTCCTGACTCGCATCGCGCCATTCGACCAGCTCTTTCTGACGGAACAGCGCGCTGTCCTCGATATTGATCTTCGCATCGAGCGCGACGAGCTTGTCATCCTCCGTGACGATCAGCGGGTTGATCTCCACGAGGCTCGCGTCCTTCTCGAGGTACAGGCGATACAGCGCCTGCGCGATCGACGCGAACTGGTCGATCTGCTTGCCCTTGAGGCCGAGGCCGAACGCGAGCACGCGGCATTGCGAGGGCTGCAAGCCCGCGGCGGGATGCACGTTCACGCGAATGATTTTTTCGGGGGTGTGCGCGGCGACTTCTTCGATGTCCATGCCGCCGGCCGCGGAGGCGATGAAGGCAATGTGGCCTTTATCGCGGTTCAACACGAGGCTGACGTACAGCTCACGAACGATCTTCGAACCTTCCTCGACGAAGACTTGATGGATGGGCAAGCCTTCCGCCCCCGTCTGGTGCGTCACGAGACGCTTGCCGAACATGCCCTCCGCCGCCTTCGCCGCTGCTTCCGGCGAATCCACCAACTTCACGCCGCCGGCCTTGCCGCGCCCGCCCGCGTGCACCTGGGCCTTCACCACCCACTTCGATCCACCGATCCGCTTCGCTGCTTCCGCGGCTTCCGCCGGGGTCGAGGCCACATGACCTACCGGAACCGGGATTCCGTACCGGGCAAACAACTGCTTCGACTGATATTCGTGAAGATTCATCGGGTAGTGGCTCGTGGCGGTGCGTGCGAAAAGAGGCCGGGTATTCTGGAGGAATTCCCCAGCGATGCAAAGAAGCAAGGTCCCGGCGACACGCAGGGGCCAATCCGCACAAAATCACGGCGATTTCCGCAAAATCATGGACGCTTGGCGCCAGCCGCTAAAAAGATCGCCCCGGCCGCGACGATATTGTTAACGTTTCGTGACCCATGCCTTCACTCCTAGAACAAGCGGTCGCGACCTCCCAGACCGCGAACCTCGCGTGGCGGGTCGTAACGCTCGTCAATCTGTTTCGGCTGCTCGTGCCGCCGCTGCTCGCGATCCTGCTCGGGACGGTGTCGCCCAGCCCTGTCGGCCAGGAGCATCCATCCCTCTTCTTGGGCGCGCTGATCACCTATTTTTTGTTCGCGCTCGGGATGATTCCGGCGATCAAGACCCGCTGGCCACACATCGCCATCCAGACGTCGGTGAGCGTCTGCGTCGATATCCTGATCGTGACGTTCCTGACGTACGCGAGCGGCGGTATGAGCAGCGGCCTGGCCGCGCTGCTGGTGCTGCCTGTCGGCGCGGCGAGCTTTGTCGTGCGTCAGCGCCTGGCGCTCGGTTTTGCGGCACTTGCGGCGCTTGCCCTGCTGCTGCAGCAACTATTGACGTCCTTGAGCGGCCTCGGCGATTCCACGGATTTCGCGGCCACGGGCATCGTCGGCGCGTTGATCTTCATCATCACGTTCGGCATGGCGCCGCTCGCCGGCAGCCTGCGCGAGAGCGAAGAACGCGTTCGGCAGCGCGAAGTCGATGTCGAGAATCTCGCGGAGCTCAATCAATTCATCGTCCAGCACCTGCGCGAGAGCATTCTGGTCGTCGACGAGAACGATACGATTCGACTCATCAACGAGTCGGCCGCGAAGCTGCTGAACGGCGGGCCTGTCGCGCCGCGCACGCCCTTGGGTGAAGTGTCGCCGCGACTGCTCTATCTGCTCGAAAGCTGGCGGCTGCACACGTATGACTGGCAAGTGACCACGATGTCGCTGCTGTCCTCTGACGGCGGATCGCTGATCCAACCGCATTTCGTCGCGCTCGAAGGCGCGAAAACGGGCCGGCCGACGCTCGTGTTTCTCGAGGACACGTCCCTGATCGCCGAGCGCGTTCAGCAGACGAAGCTTGCGTCGCTGGGCCGCTTGAGCGCGAGCATCGCGCACGAGATCCGCAATCCGGTCGGCGCCATGAGCCACGCCGCGCAGTTGCTGGCTGAGGCGCCCTCGCTGACCGCGAAGGAACGCCGCTTGACGTCGATCATCGCCACGAACGGCGAGCGCGTCAGCAACATCATCAACAACGTCCTGCAGCTCTCGCGTCGCGACTCGACACGTCCCGAGCGCATCGATATCAACGACTGGTTGCACGAGTTTCTGAGCGAGTTCCGCTCGACCGCGCAGGTCGACGAGCGGGCGCTGCTGTTCGTGCCGTACCCCGACGATCTCGATGTGCGCGTCGATCCGACGCACTTGCATCAGCTGCTCTGGAATCTGTGCGAGAACGCGCTCCGATACGGCCGCTCGTCCTCGCACGCCGAGCCGATCGAAGTGCGTACCGGGCGCATGACAGGAACGGATCGTCCCTATTTGGAAGTGCTCGATCGCGGCCCCGGCATCAAACCCGACGTCGCCGAACAGATCTTCGAGCCGTTCTTCACGTCCGGACACAGCGAGGGCGGCACCGGCTTGGGACTGTTCATCGCGCGCGAGCTCGCGCAGACGAACCGAGCGATTCTCGTCTACGAGCCCCGTGCGGGCGGTGGTAGTATTTTCCGCATCGTCTTCGCCGATCCGCAACGTTGGGAAATGCAGTGAGTCAGCATCGAGCACTCGTCGTCGACGATGAGCCGGATATTCGCGAGCTTCTCGAAATCACGCTGGAGCGGATGAACATCGATGTCGTCACCTGCGGCGATGTCGCCTCCGCCACGCGCGAACTGCGAAGTCGATCATTTGATCTGTGCTTCACGGACATGCGCCTTCCCGACGGCGATGGGCTCGGCCTCGTCGAATGGATTCAGAAGAACAAGCCCCAGACTCCGGTCGCCGTGATCACCGCTCACGGCAATGTCGAGACCGCGGTGCGCGCGCTCAAGCTCGGCGCCTTCGATTTCATCTCCAAGCCGCTCGATCTGGCGGCACTGCGCAAATTGATCGCCGCGACGCTGAAGCTTGGCGGCGCGGAGCGCACTGCTCAGCTGCGAGTGATCCGCCTGCTCGGCCAATCCCGCGTCATGGAGCAGTTGCGCGAAATGATCGAGCGCGTGTCTCGCAGCCAGGCACCGGTGCACATCTACGGCGAGTCCGGTACGGGCAAAGAGCTCGTCGCCCAGTTGATCCACAACGCCGGCGCGCGGCGTGACGCGCCGTTCGTGCCCGTCAATTGCGGCGCGATTCCTTCGGAGCTCATGGAGAGCGAGCTGTTCGGCCACAAGAAGGGCAGCTTCACGGGTGCCGTCGCGGACAAGCAAGGACTCATTCAGGCGGCCGAAGGCGGTACGCTGTTTCTGGATGAAATCGCCGATCTGCCGCTGCACATGCAGGTCAAGCTGCTGCGCGTGATTCAGGAAAAGACCGTGCGGCCCGTGGGTGAGGCCCGGGAGCTGCCGATCGATGTGCGCATTCTCTCCGCGACGCACAAGAACCTTGCCGCGCTCGTCGCCGAAGGCAAGTTTCGCGAAGATCTTTTCTATCGGGTCAATGTGATCGAGATGCGCGTGCCGGCACTGCGCGAGCGCCTCGAAGACATCCCGGAGCTCGTCGATGCGTTGCTGGCGAAGCTCGGCAAGCAGATGGGCATTCGCGAGCTGCGGATCAGCGAGCCAGCATTGCAGGCGCTGTCGCACTACCACTTTCCCGGCAACGTTCGCGCGCTCGATAAGGTGCTCGCGCGTGCGGCGACGCTGTGCTCGAACGGGATCATTGAGCCGGCGGATCTGCAGCTGCGTCCGAAAGTAACTGGTGCGCCGGACCTGGCGATCGCGAACAGCGTTGCTCCGGGCGAGAAGCTAGGCGACGCACTGGAAGACATCGAGCGTGACGCCATCGTCAGGGCACTCGAGCAAACGCGTTACAACAAGACGAAGGCCGCGCAGCTGCTCGGCATGACGTTTCGCTCGTTGAGATATCGCATCAAGAAGCTCGGGATCGAATGAGGGTCTGTCTGAGTCTGACGTCAGCAAGTGACGCAGATTGTCACCGAGTGACACGGCGCGCCAGAATCGTCGCGAAAAATCGACTTAACAATGTCGATTGCTTCTCAGAAAAGCACGCCGTGCGTCAGTAACTTACGCTTCCGACACCGCGGCTGGCACATCGCTTGCTCTAGTCCTCGTGCCGGCATTGAGCCGCTGATTCACGAACCACACGTTAGGAGTTTTCACATGAACCGAGTTCAAAAGGGCTTCACCCTCATCGAATTGATGATCGTGGTCGCGATCATCGGCATCCTGGCGGCGATCGCGCTGCCGGCGTATCAGGACTACACCGTGCGCTCGCGCGTGTCCGAACTGCTCGTCGTGGCGTCGGCCGCGAAGGCGACGGTCGGTGAGAACATCGCGAACAACGGCGGCGAGATTGTCGCGTCGGGCAACTGCAGCGGCGTCACGAACACCACGGTGGCAACGGGCAACCTCGCATCGATGACCTGCGACGATGCGACCGGCGTCCTGGAGTTGACGGGCACCACGGCCGCGCGCGACGTCGTTCTGACGCTCACGCCTGACACCAACGAGGACAACACGATCGTGTGGACGTGCAACAGTGCTGCGGACTTCCACCGCTACGTGCCGGCCCAATGCCGTACTGCAGCGGCTGGCGGCGGCTAACTGATAGCGGACGAGATGAGACTCTCGTCGATCCATGAAGAGGGCGCTTAAGGCGCCCTCTTTTTCTTCCTCCTGCCCGTATGATCCGATTGACACTTCTGCTCCTCGGATCACTGCTAGCCGGCTCGCTGCTCGCATGATTGCACCCGCCTAAACCCTTGACCGGGCTCGCAGGAACGGCTTCTCGCCGAAAGCCTGATCATTGGGTCGCCGTACACGACGATCTCGGCCGTATCGTTTACCGGCATCTCTGACTAAGCGCGCCTTCGTCGGCGACCAGTTGTCATCTGCGACCGAACAACCGAAGTGAAGTACGATTCAGGTAACGGCCCCATACTGTGACGCCCTTCGCGTCGGATTGGCCGAATCTAAGCAAGAATTGGCGTCAATTTGACAATTTTCGCCTGGATCTTGGCTGTTAGTCGTCAGACTCAACCTACTCAAACCGCACTCTAAGCACGCATCCATGGCAGACGCGATCACGTCCCTAAGTTCGCAGCGACCAGCTCTTCAGGGGCTGCCATTGCGCCTGGTCCAGGACGGCCTCTTGGACGAGGCGACTATGATCCAGGCACTGACGGTCACTAAAGAGAACGGCACTGGTCTAGTCTCTCATTTGGTCAGTGCGGGGCTAGCCGATCCGCGCGAAATCGCGATTGCCGCTTCTCAGGAGTTCGGCGTCCCGCTGCTCGATCTCGACGCAGTCCAGCCTGATCTCGACACGGTCAAAATAGTCTCCGACAAATTGCTTGCAAAGCATCGCGTCCTGCCACTCGTCAAACGCGGCAAGCGCTTGTTCGTTGCGGTCTCCGATCCCACGAATCTGCACGCTCTGGACGAGATCAAGTTCCAGACTGGTCTTTCGGTGGAAGCAGTCGTCGTCGAAGAAGACAAGCTGCAAAGGATTGGCAACAAGGCGATCGAGCAAGTGGACGCTGCGATGCCCGCGCTCGCAGACGATGACCTCGACCTCGACAACCTCGAGGTCACAGGAGGCGATGACGAACTCGACAAAGACGCGGTCGGCCGCGACGACGTCGAAGACGCTCCGATCGTCCGTTTCGTGAATAAGGTCCTGCTCGATGCAATCAAGAAAGGCGCATCCGATATTCACTTCGAACCCTACGAGAAGACTTATCGCATCCGCCTGCGACTCGATGGTTATCTGAAAGAGCTTGCGAGCCCGCCCGTGCAGCTTGCAGGCAAGCTCTCTGCTCGCATCAAGGTGATGTCGCGCCTAGACATCGCCGAGCGCCGCATTCCACAGGACGGCCGCATCAAGATGCGCATCTCGAAGAATCGAGCCATCGATTTTCGCGTCAGCACGTGCCCCACACTTTTTGGCGAAAAGATCGTCGCTCGTATCTTGGACCCATCGAGCGCGATGCTTGGTATCGATGCATTGGGTTATGAGCCGCAGCAGAAAGAACTCTTTCTCCGCGCCCTTGCCCAGCCGCACGGAATGATCTTGGTCACCGGCCCCACGGGCAGCGGTAAAACGGTGTCGCTGTACACCGGCCTCAACATCCTGAACAAGGAAGATACGAACATCTCGACCGCGGAAGACCCAGCAGAAATAAATTTGCCTGGCGTCAATCAGGTCAACGTGAATCCGAAAGTCGGGCTGACGTTCGCATCGGCACTGCGCGCCTTCCTGCGCCAGGATCCCGACGTCATCATGGTCGGCGAAATTCGCGATTTGGAGACAGCCGAGATTGCCATTAAGGCCGCGCAAACGGGTCACCTAGTGCTGTCGACGCTTCATACGAACGACGCCCCCAAGACGCTCACGCGACTTACCGACATGGGCGTGAAGCCGTACGCGATCGCGACATCGGTCTCCCTGATCATCGCGCAACGCCTGGCGCGCAGGCTCTGCAACAACTGCAAGGAGCCCATCGAGATGCCTGCAGAGGCCCTGCTCAAAGAGGGCTTCACTGAAGAAGAGATCGCGCAGGGCATTAAGATATTCAAGCCCGTCGGCTGCAGCTCCTGCACGGACGGCTACAAAGGACGCACCGGCCTGTATCAGGTCATGCCCATCAGCGAAGCGATTCAAAAGATCATTCTCCAGGAAGGCAACGCCGTCGATATCGCTAATCAGGCTGCTGCCGAAGGAATCTGGGATCTGCGCAAATCAGGACTGGCGAAGGTCAAGGCCGGCCTGACGAGTCTCGACGAAGTCAATCAATGTACGGTTGAGTAACAGGCGCGCACGGTAGTTCAGGATCCAAGCCATGGCTCAAATAGCTCCAGCTCAGCAATATCCGTTTGTTTGGGAAGGCACCGACAAACGCGGCAAGCGCATCAAAGGGAAGATGCTTGCCGTGTCAGAGGCAGCCGTCAAAGCGGATCTTCGCAAGCAAGGCGTGCTCGCAAAAAGGGTCCGGAAGGAAGCGCAGCTCTTCAAGAGCGCGAAGAAGATCACTTCCGAGGACATCGCACTCTTCGCGCGCCAGTTAGCGACGATGTTGCAAGCCGGCATTCCGATGGTGCAATGCTTCGACATCATCGGGAATGGGCACGAGAAGCCTTCGATGCAAAAGCTCGTGCTCGCGATCAAAGCTGACGTCGAGTCGGGCACGAGCCTGCACGAGGCGCTCGCCAAGCATCCACTTTATTTCGATGATCTCTTCGTGAACCTCGTGGAGGCCGGCGAGCACGCGGGCGCTCTGGAAACACTGCTCGATAAAGTCGCCACATACAAGGAGAAAACCGAGGCGCTCAAGAAGAAAATCAAAAAAGCATTGTTCTATCCTGCTGCGGTCGTCGCGGTCGCGATCATCGTGTCGATCATTCTGCTCATTTTCGTGATCCCGCAGTTCGAATCGCTCTTCAAGGGATTCGGTGCCGATCTACCCGCGTTCACTCAGATGGTGATCAATCTGTCGGTGTTCGTGCAGGACAAAGGCATATTCATCGGGCTAGTAATCGGCGCGGGCGTCTACGCATTCTTGTACTTCCACAAGCGCTCGCGAGCGATGCGCCAGTACATCGATCGAATGATGCTCAAGGCGCCGATCATCGGTCCGATCCTCGTCAAAGCGGCAATCGCGCGTTATGCACGTACCCTTTCTACGATGTTCGCGGCGGGCGTGCCGCTCGTGGAGGCTCTGACGTCCGTCGCCGGCGCTACGGGCAATATTGTCTACGAGGACGCCACACTCAGGATTCGCGACCAAGTGTCGACGGGGCAACGTCTGCAGCGATCGATGGAGGAGACTGGCTTGTTCCCGAACATGGTCGTTCAGATGATCGCCGTTGGCGAGGAGTCCGGCTCACTGGACCAGATGGCGGCGAAAGTAGCGGATTTCTACGAAGCGGATGTGGACGCCGCAGTCGATGCAATGAGCAGCTTGCTTGAACCGGCAATCATGGCGATCTTGGGTGTATTGGTCGGCGGCATGGTCATCGCCATGTACCTACCAATCTTCAAACTTGGATCGGCAATCTAAGAACCCCCGAGTTAAGGCAGAAACGCCGCGCCTCGCGCGGCGTTTTCATATACCCACTGGTCGGCTGCACATCAGGATTGAGTGACCGAACTCTATGCACGAGACCTTCGATGTTCTGGTTCGGACTTTCCATGCGAGTCCGCCGCTGTGGCTCAGCCTCATCTTCGTCCTGGGCCTGCTGATCGGCAGCTTCCTGAACGTCGTGATCCATCGCGTCCCGATCATGCTCGACCGCGAATGGAAGTCGCAGGCGCGGGAAATTTTGAGTGGCCAGGGCGAACCCGCATTGAGCTCGGCTTCCGCAGCGCCCGTCGAGCGCTACAACCTCATGGTTCCCCGCTCCGCCTGCCCCAAGTGCTCCGCCCCGATCAAAGCCTGGCAAAACATCCCCGTCCTCAGCTGGCTGATCCTCCGCGGCAAATGCGCCAACTGCGCGGCGCCGATCTCGGCCCGCTACCCCATCATCGAGCTCTTCACCGCCCTCCTCTCCGTCGCCGTCGCCTGGAAATTCGGCGTGCATTGGTACACGGCGGCGGCCCTGTTCTTCACCTGGATGCTGATCGCCATGAGCGGCATCGACTTCGACACGACGCTGCTGCCGGACAACATGACCTACCCGCTGCTGTGGGTCGGCCTGCTGTTGAGCATCGCAGGCCCCGACCCGGCGCTCGGCCTTCCGGTGGACATGAAGTCGAGCATCATCGGCGCCGTCGCCGGTTACCTGAGCCTGTGGAGCGTCTATCACCTGTTCAAGCTCCTCACCGGCAAGGAAGGCATGGGCTACGGTGACTTCAAGCTGTTCGGCGCGTTGGGCGCCTGGCTCGGCTGGCAATCCCTGCCGCTGATCATTCTGCTGTCCGCCTTCACGGGCGC
>JAEYXD010000104.1 GCA_023428645.1 Pseudomonadota bacterium | reverse complement strand
GATGGCGAGCTGTTCAGGGTCGACTCGTGGACGCACGTGATGTTGGGGCAGGGCATAGTGCCGCGGCAGTACCATCCATTGCCAAAGGCGATGTCGGACGAGGATCTCGTGCGCTTTCTGAACGAGCTGAAGACCGGGGTCGGTAACGCGATCGAACGCATGCCGACGCACCAGCAGTTCCTGGAACGCTATTGCAGAGCGAGCCCCGACATCTGGTCCGCGGCGAAGGCGGCTGCGGCGTCGACGCACTGGGTGGCACGCTGAGCCGTCATTGAGGTGAGCGCGCGGATCGCGCTTGAGGCGCGTCGGTGCGCAGGGGCTCACCTCAAAGTGGCGCCGGGCGCCGTGATCAGGAGCTCAGCATCGATCCTCCGGCGCCGTCATCTCTGGACCGGCGATGCACACCGTCGTCGACAGCGAGAACGCCAGCTGCTGCTCGTCGACGAAGGCCGCCTCGGCGAATGCCGCGGTGTAGCCGCGCTTCGCGCGTTCGGCCACACAGTCGTAGCCGCTGCTCGAGCGTTGACAGGCGTGCGACGTCCAGCGCGCGTCGCGGAAATCGCGCGTCGAGCTGTTGGCGGTCCAGATCGAGACGCGCTCGGGTGGTCGATCAGCCGCGACCGTGAAGCCGAGCGAGCGCGCGGCGGAGGCGGTCCACGATAAGGTCGGCAAGGGCTGCTGCGTCGACGAATAGCGGTGCACGGCGGCGAGTGCGCCAATCACACGGTCGATGTCGCGCAAGTTGTGCCCCTGGTTCGGTACGTAGAGCACGTGCTTGGGATCTGGCAAGCCGGTCCAGTAGAGCTTGAGGGCGTCGAGCGGCCAGTAACGATCGTTCGTACTGAGCAGAATGAATTTCGACTGCGTCAATCGGTTGCGGTAGCTGTACGGGTCGACGATCGCGAGCAAGTCGCGGCCGCGCTCCGTCGTCAGTTTCGTCGGCAGGTCGAGCGCCGAGTAGTCGTCGATCTTCTCCGAGACATCGCCCCACGTTTCGCGCTGATGCGCGAGCTGCGCTTGCATGTTGAGCACGTCGATGACCATCGGTGCGATCGCCTTGACGCGCGGATCGACGGCGGCCGTGAGCCACGAGGTCCAGCCGCGCTTCGAAGCGCCGGTCACGGTGAAGGAGTCGATCGCCACGCCCCAGCGCTCGCGCACGATCGCCTGCACCGCATCCATCGCGCGCACGCTGCTCTTGACCATCGGCAGCAGCAAGGGCCAATCGCTTTCGCCGCTGCGCAGATACTGATCGAACGTGTAGGCAATCAGCGCATCCTCGCGGCGCTCGAAGATCGGCGCAAAGGGCACTTGGCGCAGCACGGCGACGGGCGCGCCGATCTTCTCCGCGAGCCGCGCGAACAGAATGGCTTCACGCGGCAGATCCGTCGCCCGTCGCGCCTCCTCGTATTCCGGTTTCCATCGTCCGCCGTGAACGAACAGCAGGGCCTGCTTGACGTCTGGCTGCATGTTGGCCGGCCGCAAGATGAACAGCTGATGCTTCCATTCGATGCCGCGCCAGGTCTGCGAGGTCAGCACATATTCGACGTACTCTGCTTTTCCTAGCCTCCCCGAGGTTGCTTCGCGCCACATCAGGTTCGGATCGGGCTGCGCGACGTACTTCTCGAGCGCGAGCGCAGCATCCGTGGTCGACCAGGCGAGCGGCGCGAAGGCGGCTGCGAGCACGACGCCGATGACCAGGCGACGCAGGAGATCGACTTGCTGATGATGCATGGCGCTCGCTCCCGCGGAGTGTTCCGCGATCTGTCTATACGCACGAGAGCAACCGATCGACGCGAGCAGAAATGCGGATTGCGCTGCCGATTCGGCGAGCCGCCGCACATCATTCGCCCGAATCGGCCACGATCTCTGCATCGTAGAGTACTTGACGGTGGCGTGGTGTATCCGTAGCGTGGGCACCGGGCATGCACTGGAGCGCCTACGATGCCAGCGGCGAAGCAGGTCGATTTGGACGCGCATGCGGTCGCGACGCTGCGCTACATACGCGCCTCGATGGATGCGGCCGCGGGCGTGGCTGTGCCGGGCGCAGCCGGCATCGTCATGGGACTCGTCGGTGTGGCGGCGGCCGTGATCAGCTTGCTGCCGCCGGTTCACGCGTACTGGTTTGTCGTCTGGTTGTCGGCGGCGCCAATCGCCGGCGCGGCAGGCGCGATGATGTTGACGCGACCGCGGTCACCACTCTCATTCGTGGCCGCGGGCAGTGCAGGTCGGAAACTGGCCTTGTGTTTGTTGCCGTCGCTGTTTGCGGGCGCCGCAATGACGATGGTGCTGTGGAGCGGGGATCGCATGAGCGCCGTGCCCGGTTCCTGGCTGCTGCTGTACGGATGCGCGCTGGTTTCGGCGAGCGTGGTCACGACGAAGCTCGTTGCGTGGATGGGTATCTCCTTCGTCGGCTTGGGCATCGCGGCGTTGTTCGTGCCCTTGGTGCTGCAGATCACGTTGCTCGGTCTGGGTTTCGGTGGATTGCACATTCTGTTTGGCATCTTGCTAGGACGGGGACATGGCCGCGAAAGCTAGAGCACGCACGACGGCGGTGGTGAGTGAGCGCGAGCGGCGCAAGCTCGCGGCGGTCGCGTCGTCGACGCGCGAGGACGGCGCGTCGAGCGTCGAACGCCTGATCTACGAGCGCGTTCGGCTGGGCATCATGAGCGCCCTGGCCGTGCGCGAGGAAATGAGCTTCAACGAGCTCAAGACACTGTTCGACATCAGCGACGGCAATCTCGGCGCTCACGCGCGCAAGCTGGAGGACGCCGGCTATGTTTCGTGCACGAAGTCGTTCCAGGATCGCCGCCCGCGGACGGTGTATCGCATCACCGCGCTGGGGCGGGCGGCACTGAACCGGTATTTGGATCATGTCGAGGCCGTGATCAAGGCGACCCGCGGCTGATTTTTTTGCCACGTTACTCTGCACGGAAGAGTACTCCACATGCATGTAGCCATCATCATGGACGGCAACGGACGCTGGGCAGTGCAGCGAGGCCTGCCGAGACCGGCGGGACACCGCGCGGGGGCGCGGGCGGTCGACCGGGCTGTCACCGCGGCCGCGCAATGCGGCATCGACGTGCTGACGCTGTACGCGTTCTCGAGCGACAACTGGCAGCGGCCGAGGCAAGAGGTCCGCGGCCTGTTCGCATTGTTCCGGCATCATCTCGCGACGCAGACGCAACGATGCCTCGAGCAGTCGATCAGATTGAATGTGATCGGCCGGCGAGATCGCCTGGATCGCAAGTTGCTCGCGCTCGTCGAGCATGCAGAGAAGGTCACCATGCACTGCCGTCGCATGGTGTTGCGAATCGCGGTGGACTATTCGGCGCAATGGAGTCTCATCGAGGCCTGTCGCACCTCGCGCGGGTGCGAACGCCTGGATCGTGATGTGTTCGTGCGCCAGCTCGCGGCCGCGAATCACGCCCTGCCTGTTGCGGAGGTCGATCTATTGATCCGCACAGGCGGAGAGCGGCGCATGAGCGACTTCCTGCTGTGGGAGAGCGCATACGCGGAACTGCATTTCCTGCCACGTCTGTGGCCTGACTTCGAGTGCGGCGATTTCGCCGAGGCGCTCGCCGAATATGCGCGTCGTGAGCGGCGTTTCGGCCGAATCGATGCACCGCTCTTGCCACGGGGGATTCGCCATGCGTGATCGTCGTGCTTGGAAAATGCGCCCGACGCCGGCTCCCGCCGACATGGTGATCGCGCCGCGACTTCCCCGGCCGGTCTTCGGTCGGGAGCCGCGCCGCCGCTGCGCGCTCCTGATCAATCCCTTCTATCCGAAGG
>JAEYXD010000058.1 GCA_023428645.1 Pseudomonadota bacterium | reverse complement strand
CGTGAGCGGGCGCATCGTGGACGTGACGGGCGACCGGCCGGTCTCACAAGGTGAGGGCGGGTTCCAGTTCAAAGGCAAGCCAGCGACGGTCGCCGGCATGGTGTTCGACGTCGGCAAGCGCGGCAGTCGCATCATCTTCACGCTCGACGATCGCAGCGGCCGTCTCGAAGCGTCGATGTTCGAGGAAACCTATCAACAGTACCGCGCGCAGATCGCGAAGAGCGCGATCCTGATCGTCGAGGGATCGTTGCGCTTCGACGAGTTCATCGAGGGGTGGCGGCTGCAGGCGAAGCGCGTCATCGACATCGACCAGGCGCGCGAGCAGAACGCGCGCCGACTGCTGATCCGGTGGCCGAAGGATGCGAGCCAGTCGTTCGCGAAGACGCTCGAACAGACGTTGCGTCCCTTTCGCGGCGGCCAATGCGCGATCGGCATTCGCTATCACAATTCTGCAGCGCGAGCCGATCTCGTGTTGTCGGAAGAGTGGTGTGTAAAGCCGACGCGCGAGCTGACCGAACGCTTGTCACAACTCGTCGGTAATGATGGTGTGCGTGTAGTGTACGCGCCGCGGTTCGAGGGCTGATTTCGGCTAACATGCCGATCGCCAACGCCACACGGAGCGCGGCCCGCGTTGGTCACTGCAATGTCTGCAGTGCGAAGAACGCGCACGTGCATGGCCCAACCGTCGATTTCCAACTCGCATCTCGTCGTTCTCACCGCCGGTAATTTTTTCGTAGCGACCAGCTTCCTGAGCGTCGGCGGGCTCTTGAACGAGATCGCCGCGTCGCTCGCGATCGGCATCGAGCAGGCGGGCATGCTGCTCGCGGCGTTCGGCATCTCGGCCGCGATTTGCGCGCCGGTGCTCGCGACGCTCGGCTCGCGCATCGATCGGCGGGCGTTGCTCACGGGCTCCATGGCGGTGTGCGCCGCTGCGAATCTGTTCGCGGCCCTCGCTCAAACCTACGATCAGCTGCTCGCCGCGCGCGTGCTCGCGGCCGTGACCTCGGCCGTGTACACCCCGCAAGTCGCCGCAACCGTGAGCGTGCTCGTCGCCGAAGAGGAGCGGGCGCCGACGCTCGGCAAGCTCATGGTCGGGTGGGCGATCGGCTCGGTCGCCGGCAATCCGTTGTCGGTGCTCGTCGGCACGCAATTCGGTTGGCGCGTGTCGTTCGCCGCCCTTGGCATCGCGAGTCTGCTCGTCGCGATCTTCGTATGGCGGACGATTCCCGTCGGCGTGCGTGTGCCGCCGTTGAGTCTCGAGCGCTGGTATCGCGTGATCAAGATGCCTGCGCTGCGTTGGCTGACGCTCGCGACCGCGCTGACGAACATCGGCAGTGTCGTGATGTTCGGCTTCATCGCGCCGATCGTAAAAGCCGTGCAAGGCATCACCGGCACGGCGCTCGCGGCCCTGTTCTTCGTCGCCGGCATGGGCGGGCTCATCGGCAACATGCTGAGCGTGCGCATGGTGCGGCGGCTCGGCGCGACCGCCGTGGCGTACAAGTGCAATCTGGTGGCGGGCTGCATGCTGTTGATCTGGCCCGTGTTCGCGCAGTGGTTCATTTGCATCTACATCATGCAATTCCTCTGGAGCCTGGGCGGCGCCGGCTTTCCGGCCGTTCAGCAGGCGCGCTTGATCGCGGTCGCGCCCGGCCTCGCGGCCGCGACGATCGCGCTCAATTCATCGGTGACGTACCTGGGCGGGTCGATCGGCGCATCGATTGCCTCGAAGGCATGGACGCTGATCGAGCCGCGCTTCATGCCGTGGGTCGGGCTCGTGTTCATCGCCTGCGCATTGGCGGCGTCGTATCGGGGTGAGGCGGCCGCACGGCTGCAGCGCGTGACGGCCTGATGCGGCAGTCGCGGCTCGCCATTCTGATCGCGGGAAATTTCTTCGTCGCCACCAGCTTTTTCAGCGTCACCGGACTGCTGAACGAGATCGCGGCCGCGTTCGACGTGTCGGTCGCGCGCGCGGGGTTGTTGATCGCCGCCTTCGCGCTCACGGCGGCGTTCTGTGCACCGGTGCTGGCGACGGTCGGCTCGAGCATCGACCGGCGCAAGCTGCTCACCACATCGATGGCGATCTGCGCGCTCGCGAATGTCTTGTGTGCCGTCAGCCAGACGTACGGCCAGCTCATGGCCGCTCGCGTTCTTGCGGCACTGACCTCGGCCGTCTACACCCCGCAGGTCGCGGCGACCGTGAGCATGCTCGTGCCGGCGGAGGAGCGCGGGACGTCGCTCGCGAAATTGATGATGGGATGGGCGATCGGCTCGGTCGCGGGCGCACCGCTCGTCGTGCTGATCGGCACGTCGTTCGGCTGGCGTTGGTCGCTCGCTGCGATCGGCATCGCCAGCGGCGTCACGGCGCTGCTCGTGTGGCGGGCGCTGCCGAGCAACGTGCAAGTGCCGGCACTGAACTGGCAGCGCTGGATCGAGGTCGTTCGCTCGAAGCCGCTCATGCTGCTGACGGCCACGACGTGCTTGAACTCGGTCGGCAACACGACGGTGTTCAGCTACCTCGCGCCGATCACGCGCACTTTGCATGGCGTCAGCGGCCAGGTGCTCGCGAGCCTGTATTTCGTGAATGGGCTCGGTGGCTTGACCGGCAACGTGGCGAGCGTGCAGCTGATTCGACGCATCGGAGCCGGCCGCATCGCCGTCGCCGCGGGTATCGCCATCGCAGCGACGTTCCTGCTGTGGCCGCTGCTGGCGATGTCGCTCGCGGCGATCTTCGCGCTGCAAGTGGTATGGAGCCTTGCGATGGGCGGCTTTCCGTCGGCGCAGCAAACGCGCCTCGTGATGGTCAACCCGACGCTCGCCTCGGCGACGATCGCGATGAACTCATCCGTCGGTTATCTGGGCACGTCGCTCGGCACGATGATCGGCGCGTCGGCCTGGAATCTCGTCGGGCCGCGCTTCATGCCGTGGATCGGCTTCGCATTCATCGTCGCCTCGCTCGGCTGTTCGTATTGCGGCGAGCGCGCGGCGAGGCGCGACGCGGCCGGGCACTGACCGCACAGCCAAGGGCGACCGAAGTCGCCCTTGCTGTCGCGGCCATCGGCCGTCATTCCGCTCCGCCGGCCTTCAACGCTTCGATCGAGATCAAGAGCTTCACGTTCATATCGAAGCCCATCTGCTTGCCGTAATCGATACCGAAGTCGTCGCGCTTGATCGTGCCGGACGCATCGGCGCCGCAGACTTCCGTCTTGCGCATCGGATGCTGCTTGCAGAGGAATTTGTTGATCGTGAGCTGCACCGGCTTCTTGACGCCGTGCAGGTCGAGCGTGCCGTCGATGGCCGTCGGTGCGCCGTTCTTGAAATTGACGAGCTTGCCCGTGAACGTTGCCGTCGGGTACTTGTTCACGTCGAACATGTCTTCGTTCTTGGCGTGCTCGTTCAGCTTCTCGTGACCGAAGTCGAGCGAATTCGTATCGATCTTGATGTCGACCGAGCCCGTCTGCGCTTGCTTGTCGAGGACGACCTTGCCCGATGTCGACGTGAACTTGCCGCGCAGGACCGAGAGACCGCCCATGTGATCGGCCTCGAAGCTCGGGTAGGTGTGACCCGGGTCGATGTTGTACGTGACCGGTTCCGCGAGCGCGCTGCCCGCCGTGAGCGCCAGGCCGAGGACGGCCGCTGCGATGGGACGTAGTGTCATAAGAAGTCTCCTGTCGGAATGAGATTGTCGCGAGGCGACGAACGCCGCGCCTTGGATATTCGCCGCCGGAGTGTCGCACGCCGGGCCCGCATGACCCACCTCCAGCGCGAATAACACCTATGCCAGAACTGCCTGCGAGCGGATCAGCCGCCGGCGCGCTTCGTCTTCCAGCCGCGTTTCGTCAATTCCTCGACGAGCCGGTCGCGGTGGTCGCCCTGAATCTCGATCTTGCCGGCCGCGACCGCGCCGCCAGAGCCGCATTTCTTTTTCAGCTCCGTCGCGAGCGCCTGCAGTTCGGCCTCGGGCAGGCCCAGTCCGGTGATGACGGTCACGCCCTTGCCCTTGCGGCCCGCCGTTTCGCGGCCGACGCGCACGACGCCGTCAGTCGTCGTCTTACCGGGTGTGCCTTTCTTGCACACGCATTGCGCGATGGGGCGCAGGCAATTCGGGCAGCGCTCGCCGATGCCGGTCGTATAAACGATGCCGCCGCCATCGCGCGGCGCGGAAGAGCGTTGGGTCATGGGCTTTCACTCGAATGCGGAGTACACGAGCGTACGCAGCTCGCGTCGCAACGGATAGGTCGCCGACGGTCGGAGCTGCGTCATGAAGATGACGATGAGCTCCTCGCGCGGATCGACCCAGAAGTACGTGCTCGCCATGCCGCCCCACGAGAAATCGCCGGCCGTCCCCGGAATGAGCGTGCGCGCCGGATCGAGCGTGACCGCGAAGCCCAGTCCGAAGCCCACGCCCGCGTAGGTCGCCTCGCTGAACAGCGAGACCGACAGTTGCGTCAGATCCTTGCCGTCGGGCAGGTGGTTGGCCGTCATGAGCTCGAGGGTCTTCGGGCTGATGAGGCGCGCGCCGTCGAGGCTGCCGCCATTGAGGAGCATGCGGCAGAAGCGCAAATAGTCGGGGAGTGTCGAGACGAGCCCGCCGCCGCCGGATACGAAAGCCGGCGGACGCAGCAAGGAACTCGACAGCGGATCGTCGACCAGTCGCAGCGGTACGGCCGGCGTGAATTGATAGCAGGCCGCGAGGCGCGCCGCCTTGTGTTCGGGCACATGGAAATCGGTGTCGTGCATGCCGAGCGGATCGAAGATGCGCTCGCGCAGGAAGCGCTCGAACGGCATGCCGGAAATCTTTCCGATCAGGTAGCCGAGCACATCGGTCGAGACGGAGTAGTTCCACGCATCGCCGGGCGAGAACTCGAGCGGCATTTTCGCGAGGCCATCGATCATTGCATCGAGGCCGACGGGGCCGCCGACCTCGCCGAGGCCGTGCTTGCGATACGCCGCGTCGACGTTCGTGCGTTGCTGAAACCCGTACGTGAGACCGGAGGTGTGCCGCAGCAAATCGATGATGCGCATCGGACGCGAGCTGCGCTTCGTCCGGAACGTCTCGAGAAAGCCGGCCTCGAACACCGGCAGGTCACGCCATGCCGGGATGTGGCGATGGACCGGCTCATCGAGCGCGACGGCGCCTTCTTCGACGAGCATCATGAATGCGACGCTCGTGATCGGCTTCGTCATCGAGTAGATGCGAAACAGCGTGTCGTCCCCCACCGGACGAGCGCGCTCCACGTCCATGAAGCCAAGCGCGCTGTGATGAGTGATCTTGCCCTTGTGCTCCACGAGCGTGACGGCGCACGGCAGCTTCCGCGTGTCGAGATAGCGGGCCTGCAGCACGCGGTCGATGCGCGCTAGGCGCTCGGGGGACAAGCGATGGAGCGAACGATGCGTCATGCGGCGGATCCGTCACGGCTTTCGGACACGCGGCAGTCTAGCAACTTGCCGTCGTGGTGCGCGCGTGCGTTGGCCCGCCGCTGACGGCTAGATGCGCGATTCCTTTTGTGTCTCGCGCATGAAGACGTAGACGAGGAGCGAGACGAAGACGCATGCCGTGATGAACCAGTAGAACCAGGACTCGTGCCCGATCTGCTTGAACCACAAGCCGATCAAGGGCGCGAAGCCGCCGAACAGCGAGACGGCGATCGAATAGGGCAGGCCGACGCCGAGCGCGCGAATCTCGACCGGAAACAGCTCCGCTTTCACGATCGCGCTGATCGAGCTGTAGAACGAGGAGATCGCAAGGCCGGTCATCACGAGCGCGAAGGCCGTCCACACATTGTCGGCTTGCTCGAGCGCGCTCATGAGCGGTACGGTGGCGAACAGCGCGAGCACGCCGAAAATGATGAGCATCGTGCGGCGCCCGATGCGATCGGACAGCGCGCCCATCGCCGGCTGCATGAGCATGAATACGAACAAGCTCGCGGCCGAGACGAGGGTTGCATCGCTCTTCGACAAGCCGACGGTGTTCACCAGGTATTGCTGCATGTAGGTGGTGAACACATAGAAGAACAGGGTGCCGCCCATCGTCAAACCGATCACCGTGAGTACTTCGCGCGGGTATTTCGCGAGCACTTTCACTTGACCCGCATGCGACTGCTGCGAGGACTTCGCTTTCTTGAACTGCTCCGTTTCGTCGATGTTGCGGCGCAAATAAAGCGCAACCAGCGCGGCGAGCGCGCCGATGAAGAATGGAATGCGCCAGCCCCAATCGTGCAGCTGCTCAGGGGTGAGGACGAAGAATTGCAGGATCAGCAGCACGAGCAGCGACAAGAGCTGCCCCATGACGAGCGTGACGTACAGCACGCCGGAATAGAACCCGCGGGTCCGCGGCGTCGCCATCTCGCTCATGTACGTCGCGCTCGTCCCGTATTCGCCGCCGACGCTGAAGCCCTGCAGCAGCCGCGCGAGCACGAGAATCGTCGGTGCGGCGATGCCGATCGTCGCGTAACCGGGGCTCAACGCGATCACGAGCGAGCCCAAGCACATCAGAAGGACCGATAAGGTGAGCGCGGGTTTGCGGCCGCGTCGATCGGCATAGCGGCCGAGCACGAACGCGCCGATCGGTCGCATGATGAAGCCGACGCCGAAACCGGCGGCGGTGTTCAACAGCTGCGTCGTTTGATTGCCGGCCGGGAAGAAGACCTGCGCGAAGTAGATCGAAAGGGCGCTGTATGTGTACCAGTCGTACCACTCGACCAGATTTCCGACTGAACCACCGAAGATGGACTTGAGTCGGTGCTTGGTCGTCGCGCGCGCGGCGCTGAGGTCTCGTTCGAGGGTCGTCGTGCTCACGCTCGTTCCTGCTCGTGCGGGACGCCCCCCTGAATGGAGCGCCGATCAGTTGCGCGCGCGATCTTAGCGCGGACGCGCAGGAGCAGGGCGGTCGAGCGAGGAACCGTGGACGGTTCTTTACACTGTGTGGGCCGAGTGAGCCCGGCGCGCAAACGCGCCGGGCAGCGCTTTGCAAGCCCTCAAGACGGCTTCTGGGGATTGCGTGTCTCGGCCGGATCGTGCTCCTTCGCACGCGCCTTCGCCTGCTCTTCCGCCGCGCGAATGTCCTTCTCCTCGCGGGCGTTCACGTCGCCGGCCTTCTTGATCTCGTCCTGGCCGCGCTCCGATTCCACGAAATTGCGCGTTGCCTCCCGATAATTGCGGTCGGCGCTGCGATTGCCTTCGCCTTCGTTGCGGGGTGCCGGATTGTTCGGGTTGCCCTGGTTGCCCATATCGATCTCCTGCCGCTCAAGTGCTGGAAAAACGTCTCGGCGCAGGGGGTGTTCCGCGCGTCCGGAACCGCGCGTCGGCAAAACGTGGCATTCTTCCGACTTCCTCAACTTGGGATTGATGAGCCGATCAGTGTTCTGGGCTGTCATTGCTGTCATTGCCGTCGCGCTGCTCACGATTACGTTGACGAACCGCGGCATCGTCCGGGTCATCGGCGGGGTCGCGCTCGCGGGTCTGTTCGTCTTTGGGTTCGTGCTGCGCCTGGCGAATGCGCCGGGCCCGGACGCCGAGCGTGTGCGCGGCAAGCCGTCATCACCGGCCGCGGCAATCACGGCCATTCCGCTCGAAGCGATCAAGGTGGACTCGCTCACGCTATCCGGCGGCGGTGCGCCGTTCGAGCTGCGCGGGCGCATCGAGAACTTGAACACCGACATACGGCTTCGTTCGATCACGCTGAGCGTCGTGAGGCGCGACTGTTTCGAAGGAGCGCTCGATCCGAGCGGCTGTGTCGTGATCTGGCAGGATCGCCACTGGATCTCCGTGAGCGTGCCGCCGGAATCCGAGCGCGAGTTCGCGTCGTCGTTCTATGCGCGCACGTCGATCTCACGGCCGCGCGGCACGATCAAGGATGAATTCACGTTGATCGCTGCGACCGGGGAGCCCCAGCCCTGAACAGCGGCTTCACTCAATGCCCATTCCCGCGCAGCGGGGAAGGGCCAGGCGAGGGGCCTTTCCCATTCTTTAGTCGATAGGATTTCATGCCCATCCTCCTGCCCTATCTGATCGCCGGTTGGTCCGGGTTCTTCGTGATGAGCGTCGAGCTGCTCGGCGGCCGGCTGCTCGCGCCGACGTTCGGCAGCAGCATCTATGTCTGGGGCGCGATCATCACGATCTTCATGCTCGCCTTGTCGCTCGGCTATCTGGCGGGTGGCCGTTGGTCGATGCGCGCGCCCTCGGTCCGCAAGCTCGGCGTCATTCTCGCGATCGCCGCGCTCACCGTGCTGCCGACGTTGTGGTTCGGCGTCGTGCTGCTGGATGTCGTCGTGTCCTACGTGCCGGATCCACGCTTCGGCTCGCTGCTCGGATCGACGCTCCTGTTCTTCGTGCCGACGTTCTTCTCCGGCATGATTTCGCCCTACGCGGTGCGCCTGCTCGTGGAGGAGCGCGCAACTTCCGGTCGTCATGCGGGTCAGCTCTACTTCGTGTCGACGTTCGGCAGTGCGGCGGGGACGTTGTTGACGTCCTTCTATCTCGTGCTGTACTTCGAGGTGGACCAGATTCTCGTCGGGCTGATGGCTGTCTCGCTCGCGCTCGGCGTCCTCGCGTGGTTCGGAGAGAGCAAGCAGTGAATCGTCTGTGGCAATTCCTCGGTGCCCTTGCCCTATTCGGCGTGCTCGCGCCGGCGGCGCAGGCGCAAAAACTCATTCATTCGGAGCGCTCGCTATACCGCGAGGTTCTCGTGTACGAGAGTGGGGCGGAGCGCTGCATGTGCTTCACGCGCAACTGCCGCATCGGCCGCCAGACGTGCATGAACAAGGAGGCGCCGGACCGGTTCGTCATGAACTACACGCAGATGATGATGTCGGCGCTGTTCATGAAGCCTGCGCCAAGCTCGATCCTCATCATCGGTCTCGGCGGGGGTACGCTGCCGCGAGCACTGAACAGCATCCTGCCTGATGCGACGATCGACGTGGTCGAAATCGATCCCGCGGTCGTCAGAGTCGCGCACGACTACTTCGGCTTCAATGCGAGCGAGCGCGTGCGCGTCGCGGAGGTCGACGGACGCGTGTTCGTGAAGCGCGCGCAGCGCGAGCAGCGCAAATACGATCTCGTGATGCTCGACGCCTTCGACCACGAGTACATTCCCGAGCACTTGCTCACGCGGGAATTCTTGCAAGAGGTCGCGTCGCTCCTCGGGCCGGGGGGCGTCTTGGCCGCGAATACGTTCTCATCCAGCCAGCTCTACGATCACGAATCCGTAACCTATGCGGCCGTGTTTGGCACGTTCTACAACCTGAAGCGAGACAATCGCGTGATTCTGGCCATGAAGGGCGGGCTGCCGTCGCGGGAGGAGATTGCGCGCAACGCGGAGCGGCTGCAGCCGGCCTTCGCGAAATTCGCCATCCCAATCGAGCGGCACGTGGAGATGTTCACGACACGCGTCGACTGGGATCAGAAGGCGCGAGTCCTGACGGACCAGTACTCGCCCGCGAATCTGCTGAATCTGCGACGCGAAGCTCGCTGACGGCGGGCCTGCGTCGCAGTCGACTCAGTAGTCGCTGTCGCGATCCATGGATCGCGTGACGAGCAGACCGAGCAACAGGCCGGCACCTGCGGCCATGGCGATCGCGCTCCAGGAATGTTCGCGCACGTACGAATCGGTGTCGTGCGCGAGCTGACGCATCTGCTGATTGCGATCGTACAAATGATCGTAGGTGCGACGCAGGGTGTCTTGCGTGCGATTACGAATCTCGCTGATTCGCTCGCCGCTCACGTCGGCCGTCGCCTTGAGCAGCGCCTCGGCGTCGCGGGCGACGGCTTGCAGGTCGTTGCGCAGATCGTTGAAGGAAGCGTGAAGAGCTCCGTGATTCATAGCGGACCTCCGAGTCAAGGTAAAAACTGCAGCGCGCTGGCCGCGCGAGCCCATCTGTATCGTCAACGCTTTGCAAGTAGACGAGTTCCTGGTACGTCGTGAGACGGGACGGCGCGGAAGTCGTTGTCATTCGCACGAGGAGAGGCGCATGCCAGCAGCGAAGACGGCAAAACGTAAGCGGGCGCCGGCAAGGCGCAAGACGCCGAAGAAGGCAGCGCCGCGCACGCGAGGCATCCTGCCCGCGGAATGCCGGATCGATACGATGCCGCCGTCCACGGCCGCCGTGGCGGAGCGCGTCACGAGCGAGGGTGGACAGGTCATCGGTTGCTACATCGAGCCCCTCGGCGGCAATCCGCTGCTGCTTGCTGCACTGCCGATCGATCGCGTCGAGCCGACGCCGTTCCAGCGCGATCTTTCCGATGCGCATTACAAGAAGCTCTCGGGCGTGATCGACAAGACCGGGCTGTTCCTCGATCCGGTGATTGCGATCACCGCGCCGAAGGAAGGCTTCTGGACCCCGAACGGCCGGCATCGACTCGAAGCCATGCGGCGGCTCGGCGCAAAATCCATCATTGCGCTGCTCGTGCCGAAGCGCGAGATCGCGTGGCAGATCCTCGCGCTGAACACCGAGAAGGCGCACAACCTCCGCGAGCGGGCGCTCGAAGTCATCCGCATCTACAAGGGGCTGATCGACGAGGATGCGAACCGCCCCGAGAAGGACTTCGCGTTCTATCTGGAGGAGGCCGCGCTCGTGACATTGGGGTTGTGCTATGAGCGCAAGGGCAACTTCGCCGGCGGCGCCTATCACCCGATCCTGCGGCGGCTCGAGGAGTTCTCGGCGGAGCCCCTGCGCAAGACGATCGGCGTCCACGAAAAGCGCGCCGAGCAGCTGTTCGATCTCGACGAGCGCGTCACGCTGGTCGTCGACCAATTGAAGGAGCGCGGACTCGTGAGCCCCTATCTGCGTGCGTTCGTCGTCGCCCGCATCAATCCTTTGCGTTGGATCAAGGACGAGCCGCCGCCGCTCGATGAGGTGCTGAAAACGATGCGCGAGCGGGCGGGGAGGTTCAACGTGGAAAAGGTGAAGCCCCAGGACGTCGCGCGCAGCGGCGGGGCGGCCGAGGAATAGCCGCCGATCCGAGTGCCGGACACGCCCCGAGCACGGAGATCTTGAGGGTGCTTGCCCTCGCACCCGCCGCCCGCTAGTGTTCCGCCCTGTTTTGGAGGACCCGTCCGCCGTATGCCAATGAATTTCCTGGACTTCGAACAGCCGATCGCCGAACTCGAAGCGAAAATCGACGAACTGAAGTTCGTGTCCAATGACGCCGAGGTGAACATCGGCGAGGAGATCGCCCGCCTCAAGGCCAAGAGCCGGGCGCTGACGACGAGCATTTTCTCGAACCTCACGCAGTGGCAGATCACGCAGCTCGCGCGGCATCCGCAGCGTCCCTATACGCTCGATTACATCAGCTCGATCTTCACGGACTTCCAGGAGCTGCACGGCGACCGGATGTATGCCGACGATCACGCGATCGTCGCGGGGCCGGCACGCCTCGAGGGTCAGCCGGTCATGATCATCGGCCAGCAGAAGGGCCGCGACACGAAGGAGCGCGTCCGCCGCAACTACGGCATGCCGAAGCCCGAGGGTTATCGCAAGGCGATGCGGCTCATGCACATGGCCGAAAAGTTTTCGATGCCGCTCATCACGCTGATCGACACCGCCGGTGCGTATCCCGGTGTCGGCGCCGAAGAGCGCGGCCAGAGCGAGGCAATCGCGCGCAACCTGCTCGTGATGTCACGGCTGCGTGTGCCGATCGTGAGCGTCGTGATCGGCGAAGGCGGCTCGGGTGGCGCCTTGGCGATCGGTGTCGGCGATCGGTTGCTGATGCTCCAGTACAGCATCTATTCGGTCATCTCGCCCGAAGGCTGTGCCGGAATCTTGTGGCGCAGCGCCGATAAGAAGGATCTCGCGGCGGAAGCGATGGGCGTGAGTGCCGAACGCATCGCGAAGCTCGGTGTCGTCGATGAAGTGGTGCGCGAGCCGCTCGGTGGCGCGCATCGGGACCCGCAGATGATGGCGGACAACCTCAAGGCGGCGATCCTGCGCCACTTGGGCGATCTGCAGTCGCGGCCGCTCGATGTGCTCATGAGAATGCGCGAGGAACGGCTGCGCGGGTACGGCGTGTACAGCGCATCGTGACTTCGCCGGCGGGCGCGTGAGGTGTGAGAATGCACAAGCGCTCGCCAGCCGATGTGCCGCTGATCGTCGCGGAGGCATTGCCCGCCGCTGCGTCCGGCGAGGTGCTGATCGCATTCAGCGGCGGGCTGGATTCCACCGTCCTCTTGCACGCGCTGGCGCAGGCGTCGCCGCGACGATTGCGCGCCGTGCACGTCAATCACGCGCTGCATCCCGACGCGCACCGCTGGGAAGCGCATGCGCAGCGGATCGCCGCATCGCTCGGCGTCGAGTTCGAAGCGCATGCCGTCCAGGTTCCGCCGCGTCCGCCCGAGGGAATCGAAGCCGCGGCGCGGCTCGTACGTTATGCCGTACTGCGAGAGTGCTTGCGACCAGGCGAAACACTTCTGACGGCGCATCACGCGGACGACCAACTCGAAACCGTGCTCTTGGCGCTCGTGCGGGGTAGCGGCGTCGACGGCCTCGCGGCGATGCCCCGCTGCCAGCCGTTCGGCGTTGGTTGGCATGTGCGTCCCTTGCTCGAATTCACGCGCGATGAGCTGGCGCGATGGGCGGCTTCGCGGCAGCTCACGTGGCTCGACGATCCTTCCAACGACGACACGCGCTTCGATCGCAATTTCGTTCGCAACGAAATCGCCCCCGCGCTGCGCCGACGCTGGCCGTCGGCCGCGCATTCGATCGCGCGCGCGGCAGCGCATCTCGGTGAGGCCTCGAAGTTGCTCGACGAACTCGCCGAGCATGACCTGGCCGATGCGCTCGTCGGATCGTGTTTGAAAGTGTCGGCGCTCGCCGTGCTGCAGGGCGCGCGCCGTCGCAATCTATTGCGCCATTGGCTCGAGTCGTGCGGCGCGCGCGCGCCTTCGACGCGCAAGCTCGCGGCGCTCGAGCACGACATGCTCGCCGCGCAGCCCGATCGTGTTCCCTGCGTTGGTTGGGATGGCGTCGAAGTGCGCCGTCATCGGGATCTCCTCTATTGCAGTCCGCGGCTCACGGGCGCAGCGGCCATGGATTTCGAGTGGGCGTGGCACGCACCCGCGCCGCTGACGTCCATCCCCGGATCGTTGCGTGCGGAAATGTCGCACGGTCGCGGCATCAAGCGCGCGGCGCTCCCCGAACGAATTCGCATCCGCACGCGCCGCGGCGGCGAACGCTTGCGGCTGCCCGGCCACGAACATCGGCGCGAACTGAAGAAGCTGCTGCAGGAGGCGAACGTGCTGCCCTGGTGGCGGGATCGCCTGCCGCTCGTCTACGTGGGCGATACGCTGATGGCCGTCGCTGATCTGTGGATCGCGGGCGACTACAGGGCTGGCCCGGACGAGGAGGGCGTGCGCTTCGTTTGGGACGGACGACCGGACCTCGAGGCGCAGCACTGAAATATTTTCGTGCCCGAAGGTGCGGCTCGAACGAACTTCGCTTTCATCACTTCGCGTCCTCGGCTACACTGCGCTCCCGTCGTGAAGCCTCAGGCGTGCGTCGTTCGCATCAGCCTCTTGCGTCCATTCCTCTCAAGCGACGGTGCCCTCCGATGACTCGTTATATCTGTGTGACTGGTGGTGTCGTTTCCTCATTGGGAAAAGGCATCTCCGCCGCCTCCTTGGGCGCCATTCTCGAAGCCCGTGGCTTGAAAGTGAGCATGGTCAAGCTCGATCCCTACATCAACGTGGATCCGGGCACCATGAGCCCGTTCCAGCACGGCGAGGTGTTCGTCACGAACGACGGCACCGAAACCGATCTCGACCTCGGTCACTACGAGCGCTTCGTGCGCACGACGACCTCGCGCAATAGCAACTTCACGACCGGCCGCATCTACGAGCGCGTCATTCAGAAGGAACGACGCGGCGACTATCTCGGCGCGACCGTTCAGGTCATTCCGCACATCACCGATGAGATCAAGCACTGCATCCGTCTCGGTGCCGGCGATGCGGACGTGTGCATGGTCGAGATCGGCGGTACGGTCGGCGACATCGAGTCGCTGCCGTTCCTCGAAGCGATTCGCCAGATGGGCGTCGAGCTCGGCCACAACAACGTGCTGTACATGCACCTGACGCTGGTTCCCTACATCCCGAGCTCTGGCGAGATCAAGACGAAGCCGACGCAGCATTCGGTCAAGGAACTGCGCTCGATCGGCATTCAGCCCGACATCCTGTTGTGCCGCGCGCAGAACCCGCTGCCCGACACCGAGCGCCGCAAGATCGCGCTGTTCACGAATGTCGAGGAGCGCGCCGTGATCTCCGCGATCGACGCGGACGACATCTACAAGATCCCCATGCTGCTGCATCAGCAGGGGCTCGATGACATCGTCGTCGACAAATTGCGCTTGGAGGTGAAGCCCGCGGACCTCTCCGAGTGGAAGCACGTCGTCGCGGCGAAGACGAACCCGGATACGACGGTCACGATCGCCATGGTCGGCAAGTACGTCAATTTGAAGGACTCGTACATCTCGCTGACCGAAGCGCTGATGCACGCCGGCCTGCGTACGCGCACGCGCGTCAAGATCCGCTTCGTCGAGGCGACCGACGTCGAGAAGCACGGCACGAGCCTGCTCGATGGCGTCGATGCGATCCTCGTGCCCGGCGGCTTCGGCGAGCGCGGCATCGACGGCAAGATCCAGGCGATCCAATTCGCGCGCGAGAACAACATCCCGTATCTCGGCATCTGTCTGGGCATGCAGCTCGCGATCATCGAGTACGCGCGCAACGTCGCGGGTCTCGAAGGCGCGCACTCGACGGAGTTCAATCGCGCCGCCCCGCATCCCATCATCGCGCTGATCAGCGAATGGCAGGATCAGAAGGGCACGGTCGAGCAGCGCTCCGACAAATCCGATCTGGGCGGCACGATGCGCCTCGGCGCGCAGGAAATCCGCTTGTCGCACGGTTCGCGCGCGCATCAGATCTACGGCTCGGACGTGATCATGGAGCGTCATCGCCATCGTTTCGAGTTCAACAATCGCTATTTGCAGAAGCTCATGAACGCCGGTTTGCGTTTTTCGGGCTTCTCGCGCGATGGGCTCGTCGAGATGATCGAGCTGCCGAGCCATCCGTTCTTCGTCGCCAGCCAATTCCACCCCGAATTCCGTTCCACGCCGCGCGACGGCCATGCGCTGTTCACGGGTTTCGTGAAGGCAGCGCGAGCGTTTCGCCAGGAGCAGGAGCCCGTGAAAGCAACCGCATGACGAGCCTCACTGAATGAAACTGCTGAACTTCACGGTCGGTCCCGATCTGCCCTTGTTCCTGATCGCAGGTCCCTGCGTCGTCGAAAGCGAGGGTCTGATTCTCGATACGGCCGGCGCGCTGAAGGAGCTCACGACGCGCTTGCGGGTGCCTTTCATCTTCAAGTCGTCGTTCGACAAGGCGAATCGTTCGTCGCGCTCGAGCTTTCGCGGGCCCGGTATCGAGGAGGGTTTGCGCATCCTGTCCGAGGTGAAGCGCCAGCTGCAATTGCCGGTGCTCACCGACGTGCACGAGGACACGCCGCTCGACGAAGTCGCGTCGGTTGCCGACGTGCTGCAAACGCCGGCCTTTCTCGTTCGCCAGACGAACTTCATCGTGAACGTCTGCTCGCAGCAGCGGCCGGTGAACATCAAGAAGGGCCAGTTCCTGTCGCCGTGGGAGATGCAGAACGTCGTCGACAAGGCGCGCTCCACCGGCAACGAGCAGATCATGGTGTGCGAGCGCGGCTTCACGTTCGGCTACAACAATCTCGTCTCGGACATGCGCTCCCTGGCGGTGATGCGCGAGACCGGCTGTCCAGTCGTGTTCGACGCGACGCACTCCGTGCAGCTGCCGGGCGGCAAGGGCACGGCCTCGGGTGGGCAACGCGAGTTCGTTCCCGTGCTCGCGCGCGCCGCCGTGGCCGCCGGCATTTCCGGCATCTTCATGGAAACTCATCCCGATCCGTCCAAGGCGCTGTCGGATGGCCCGAACGCGTGGCCGCTCGACCGCATGGCGTCTCTGCTCGAGACGCTCGTCGCCCTGGACAAGACCGTCAAATCCAAGCCTTACGAGGAAAGCCTGCTATGAGCAAGATCGTCGACATCCGCGGCCGCGAGATCATCGATTCGCGCGGCAATCCGACCGTGGAGGCCGATGTTGTGCTCGACTCCGGTGTCGTCGGCCGCGCGGCCGTGCCGTCCGGCGCCTCGACCGGCACGCGTGAAGCGGTCGAGCTGCGCGACGGCGACAAGGGCCGCTATCTCGGCAAGGGCGTGCTGAAGGCCGTCGCGAACGTGAACGGCGAGCTCAAGCAGGCACTCCTCGGCCGCGATCCGAAAGATCAAGCAGGGCTCGATCGCGTCATGATCGACCTCGACGGCACCGACAACAAAGGCCGGCTCGGCGCGAACGCGCTGCTCGCGATCTCGATGGCGAACGCGCACGCGGCCGCGAACGATTCCAAGCAGTCGCTGTTCCGTCTGCTCGGCGGTCCGGGCACGAAGACGATGCCGGTGCCGATGATGAACATCATCAACGGCGGCGCGCACGCCGATAACAGCGTCGACATCCAGGAATTCATGATCCTGCCGGTCGGCGCGCCCTCGCTGTCGGAAGCGGTGCGCTACGGCGCGGAGATCTTCCACACGCTCAAGAAGGTGCTGCACGAGCGCAAGCTTGCGACCTCGGTCGGCGACGAGGGCGGCTTCGCGCCGGACCTGCCGTCGAACGAGGCGGCGCTCGAGACGATTCTCGAAGCGATCGATCGTGCTGGCTACAAGGCGGGCAAGCAGATCTTCCTCGGGCTCGATGTCGCGAGCTCGGAATTCTTCAAGGACGGCGTGTATCACCTCGAATCCGAGAATCGTAAGTTCACGTCCAGCCAATTCGCCGATTACCTCGGTGATCTCGTCGGCCGGTATCCGATCATCACGATCGAAGACGGCATGGCCGAAGGCGACTGGGACGGCTGGGCACTGCTGACGCAGCGTCTCGGTAAGAAGGTTCAGCTCGTCGGCGACGACCTGTTCGTCACGAACACGAAGATTCTGAAGGAAGGCATCGACAAGAAGATCGCGAATTCGATCCTCATCAAGGTCAATCAGATCGGCACGCTGACCGAAACGCTCGCTGCGATCAACATGGCGGCGGATGCGGGTTATTCGTCGGTCGTGTCGCACCGCTCGGGCGAGACCGAGGACGCGACCATCGCCGACATCGCCGTCGCGACGCGGGCGACGCAGATCAAGACCGGCTCGATGTCGCGCTCGGATCGCATCGCGAAGTACAACCAGCTGCTGCGCATCGAGGCGGAGCTGGGTACGGGCGCGCGCTACGCGGGCGTCGAAGCGTTCCCGGTGCCGTTGCCTGGTATTTCGTGCTAACTCGGTTTCGCGAGCAGACCCCCATCCCTCACCTTCCTCCGCGCGCGCGGGGGAAGGGCGGCAGGCTGAAGCCGTTCCTTAGAACCGCTCGATGAGATACCTCGCTGTCGCACTGCTGATCCTGCTGGGACTGTTGCAGTACCGGTTATGGTTCGGCGATGCGGGCGTGCGCGAGGTGAATCGGCTGCGCGGGCAGATCGAGCGGCAGAGGGCCGATAACGACGTGCTGCGCGAGCGCAATCGGACGCTCGCGGCCGAGGTGCAGGATTTGAAGAAGGGCACGACGGCGATCGAAGAACGGGCGCGGACGGATCTGGGGATGGTGGGACCGCGCGAGACGTTCTTCCAGGTCGTCACACCGACACGGACGAAATCGCCCGCGGAGCCGGAAGACGATACCGACGCCGCTCGTGAGCGGCAGAATGCGCAGGGCGAATAGCCCCCCCCAAGTCATGTCCACAGTGCCAGAGTTTTGGGTCGTTGTACCGGCGGCGGGCAGTGCGCGCCGCATGGGTGCGACCGTGCCGAAGCAGTACCTGCGGATCGCGGGGCGCACGGTCATCGAGCATGCCTTACGTCCGTTCTTGGCGAGGCGTGAATGTCGCGGCGTCGTCGTGGCGCTCGCGAGGGATGATCGACATTTCCAGACGCTGCCGATTGCGAGCGAGCCGCGGATTCGCACCGTGATCGGCGGGGCGGAGCGCACGGACTCGGTGCGCGCCGGGCTCGAGGCATTGGCCGCGGTACAGTCGACGGAGTCCGGCGTTGCGAAGGCAACGGATTGGGTCCTCGTTCACGATGCCGCGCGTCCTTGCCTCAGTGATGCCGATCTCGTCGCGCTGCTCCACCAGGTTCGGGACGACGAGGTCGGCGGCATCCTGGCGGCGCCGGTCGTGGATACCTTGAAGCGCGCGGATGAGAGCGGACGCATTGCCGCGACCGTCGATCGCAGCCAGTTGTGGCACGCACTGACGCCGCAGATGTTCCGCCATGGCGTGCTGCGGCGAGCGCTCGAGCAGGCGCGAGGCACGACGGATGAAGCGCAAGCGGTGGAAGCGCTCGGCCTCAAGCCAACCCTCGTCCGCGGCAGTCTCGATAATCTGAAGATCACCGTGCCGGAAGATCTGGCGCGCGCGGAGTGCATTTTGGCAGCACGAGAAGCGACGACCCCCACCCCAAACCTTCCTCCGCGGCGCGGCAAGGGCGAGTAGGCTGAAACATGATCAACACGCGCTTGCGCTTGGGCCAGGGCTATGACGTTCACGTCTACGAGCCCGGCGATTACGTGACGCTCGGGGGTGTGCGCATTGCGCACACGCAGGGCGTTCGCGCGCATTCCGATGGCGATGTGCTGCTGCATGCGCTCTGCGATGCGCTGCTCGGTGCCGCGGCGTTGGGTGACATCGGCTTGCACTTTCCCGATACGGACCCGCGTTGGCGCGGCGCGGACAGCCGCGTCTTGCTGCGGCATGTGCGCGATCTGCTCGCGCAGCAGGGCTTCGCGATCGTCAACGTCGACTCGACCGTGCTCGCGGAGGCGCCGCGGCTCGGCAAGCATCGCGAGACGATGCGCGCGAACATCGCCGCGGATCTCGGCATTGCGCTCGATTGCGTCAATGTCAAAGCGACGACGAGCGAGGGCATGGGATTCGTCGGCCGGCGCGAAGGTCTGGCCTGTCACGCGATCGCGCTGATCGAGCGCGTCTCGCCATGAGCTTCGAGCACGTGGACGAGACTCGCATGCAGCTTGCGGACGCGCTGCGGCTTCCAGCCGCGCACGGCACGCCCGTCGGCAGCGGCGCGCTGCGCACGACGCCCGAGGATTTCATCGTTCGCGAGTGGCTCGGCTTCGAGGCGGACGGCGAAGGCGATCATTGGCTGCTCACGGTGCGCAAACGCGGCGCGAATACCCACTGGGTCGCGAAGCAGCTCGGCAAGCTCGCGAACATCCCGCCGCGCGATGTCGGCTACGCCGGTCTCAAGGACCGCAATGCGCTCACGGAGCAGGCCTTCACGGTGCCGGTGCGATCGCCGGTCGCGAACTGGCTCGGTATTACGGGCGACGGCTTCGAGGTCGTTCGCGCGGAGCGCCATCGACGCAAGCTCAAGCGCGGCGCTCTGAAAGGCAACGACTTCGAGATCACGATTCGCGATTTCAGCGGTGAACGAGCTGCGGTGACGGAGCGGCTCGCGGTCATTGCGGCGCAGGGCGTGCCGAACTATTTCGGCCCGCAGCGCTTTGGCCACGAACGCAGCAATCTCGCGCGCGCCTATGCGATGTTCTCGGGCGTGCGCATCGAGGATCGCTTCGAGCGCGGCTTTGCGCTCTCCGCCGCGCGCGCGCACGTGTTCAATGCCGTGCTCGCGCAACGCGTCGCAAGTTCGACCTGGAACCGCCTGATCGCAGGCGATGTCGCGAACCTCGACGGCAGCCAGAGCATTTTCGTGCCCGCGGCGTTGGACGAGGTGCTGATCGAGCGCTGCGCACGGCTCGACATTCATCCGACCGGGCCGTTATGGGGCAGGGGAGAGCTGCCTTCGACCGGCGAGGCGCGCGAGCTGGAAGGGAAGGTCGCTGCTACGCACGCGGCTTTGTGCGACGGGCTCGCTCGATCCGGGCTCGACCAGGAGCGGCGGCCGTTGCGGCTGCGGGTGCAAGCGCTGTCGCATGAATGGCGCGAGGCCGATCTCGTGTTGCGCTTCAGGCTCGGCCGCGGCGCGTTCGCGACGACGGTGCTGCACGAGCTGCTGCTCGATGCGTTCGCGGTCGCGACGCCCGAGAGCGACGAGTGAGCTCAGCGAATGCGCAAGAGGACGTACAGCGCGCCGCTGCCGCCGTCAACGGGCCGGGCGGAGCCGAATGCGAGCACATGGTTCGAGCGCGCCAGCCAATGCACGACGACGGGCTTCAGGACCGGACCACGTGGACCGGAGCGTCGGCCCTTGCCGTGGATGACGCGCACGCAGTGCCAATGGCGGGCGACGGCGTCCGCGATGAAATCGCGCAGGGCATGTTTCGCTTGCGCGGCATTGAGGCCGTGCAGATCGATCTCGGCATCGACGGCGTAGTGTCCTCGGCGCAGCTTCTGCAGGACGACTTCGGGCACGTGCGCGCGACGAAACCCGATCTCCTCGCCCGTGCCGAGCAGCGCCGCGATGTCTTCCGGGACATTCAAGCTTTCCTGCAAGACCGCCTGCTCGTCGGCGCGCCGAAAGCGCGCCTGAGCGGGCGGCTTGGGCGCCTCGATGGTGCGCTCGGGCGTCTGCAGGCGCTTGACGTCGCGCATCGCCTCGCGAAACAGATGGTCGTCTTCGTCGTGGGGCATCGTCGCCTACCTTGCCGTGTGGACCTCGAACTGACACGTCGTCGATTGCCGACCTTTACAGTATAGTTTCGCGCGGCTCTATGAAGATCCTGATCAGTAATGACGATGGTTACCGCGCTGACGGCCTGCTCGCGCTCACGCGGGCGCTGGAGCCGCTTGCCGACATCACCGTCGTCGCGCCCGACCGCAACCGCAGTGGTGCGAGCAATTCGCTGACGCTCGATGTGCCGTTGCGCGTCTTCGAGTACGAAAAGAACCGCTACTTCGTCGGCAACGGCACTCCGACCGACTGCGTCCACCTCGCGATCTCGGGCTTGTTCGACTACGACCATGACATGGTCGTTTCAGGCATCAACGACGGCGCGAATCTCGGCGACGACGTGCTGTACTCCGGGACCGTCGCGGCCGCGGTGGAGGGGCGCTTCCTGGGCTTGCCCGCGATCGCGATCTCGCTCGTCATCCGGCCGGGCTCGGGGCAGCACTTCGACACGGCGGCACGCGTCGCGAGCGAGCTCGTGATGCGGGTGCAGCGCTCACCGCTGCAGGCGGCCATTCTCAACGTCAATGTTCCCGATCTGCCCTACGAGCAGATCAAGGGCTATCAGGTGACGCGGCTTGGCAATCGTCACCGCTCGGAGCGCATCGTGCGCACGGAAGATCCGCGCGGCAGACCCGTGTATTGGGTCGGCCCCGCAGGTGTCGGCCAGGACGCGGGGGCAGGCACGGATTTCCACGCGGTCGCGAACGGGTATGTGTCCGTGACGCCGCTGCAGATCGATCTCACGCGTCACGCGATGCTCGACGACATGCGCGCCTGGCTCGCAGGACGCGAACCGTGAGGCCGCCGTTGACGCCCGGGCGGTTGAGCGGCATCGGCATGACGTCGGCGCGCACGCGCGAGCGGCTCGTGCAGCGGCTGCGCGATCAAGGCATCACCAATCCGCGCGTGCTCGAACAGATTCGCAACGTGCCGCGCCATCTGTTCGTCGACGAGGCGCTCGCGACGCGCGCCTACGAGGACACGGCCTTGCCGATCGGGCACGGGCAGACCATCTCGCAGCCCTATGTCGTCGCGCGCATGACGGAGGCGCTGCTCGAGGATCGCGAGCCGCGCAAGATTCTCGAGATCGGCACCGGCTGCGGCTATCAGACCGCGGTGCTCGCGCCGCTCGTGAAGTTCGTCTACACGGTCGAGCGCATTCAATCGCTGCTGGAGCGCGCGCGCGTGCGCTCGAAGGAACTGAACTTGCGCAACGTTCATTTCCGTCACGGCGACGGCTTTCAGGGTTGGGCCGTACACGCTCCGTACGATGCGATCCTGATGGCCGCGGCGCCGCTCGCGATTCCGGAAGTGCTGTTCTCGCAATTGCAGCCCGGCGGTCGCCTGATCGCGCCGGTCGGACCGGAAGGTCGCCAACAATTGGTTCGTATCACTAAACGAGGTGACGACTTGCACACTGAAACGCTCGGGCTCGTCAGCTTCGTCCCTCTGCTCAAAGGGCTCGGTTGAGGATGAGAGGCAAGGAGCCTGTTTCCGTTTGACGCGAGGATGAGGTGACGCACGAATGCGCGCGTACTCACCGTCGCTGTGGATGCGCTGTCTCGTTCTCGCGGCGGTCGCTTGTTTCGCCGCGTGCTCGTCTTCGCCGCCACCGAGACCACAGCCGGGTGCCCGGTATGTCGTGAAGCGCGGCGACACGCTCTATGCGATCGCATCGCGCCATGGACTCGACTATCGCGATGTCGCGCGCTGGAACGGCATCGGCCGCGACTACCGAATCTATCCGGGCCAGGTATTGCAATTGAGTGCGACGGGTCGCACTGCCGTCGCGGCTGCACGGCCCGCAGCACCGCCGCCGCGCGTCACGCCGCAGAATATTCCGGCCGCACCACCGATTCCCTGGCGCTGGCCCGTGGAGGGCGGCGTCGTGAAGCTCACGGACCGACCGAGCGGCGGACATGGGCTCACGATCACGGGGACGCTCGGGCAAGCCGTGCATGCGGCGAGCGCCGGGCACGTCGTGTACTTGGGCACAGGGCTGTTGGGTTACGGCCAGATGCTCATCATCAAGCACAGCGATGCGTATCTGTCCGCCTACGGTCATACCCAGACGGTGAGCGTCAAAGAGGGCGATGCGGTCAAGATGGGTCAACGGATCGCCACGATGGGCGCCGGGCCGCAGGGAACGCCCATGCTTTATTTCGAGATTCGCACGCACGGCACGCCTGGAAATCCGCTGTTGCTGCTGCCGAAGCGATGAAAGCGTCCGGCGCGCGCGCAGATGAGAACTCAACACGGAGGGAAAAAGATACGCCTCGGTAGTTGCGTACGTCGTCATCGTATGTCTAACATCCGCCCCCGACGCGTCGCCATGCGGCGACGATGGGCCGAGGTTCGATGCACGAGCACCGCACTTCGGTCTTTGATCAAGGGATGGGCAGGAGCCGAGACGCGCAGGAAGGGCGAATCTGATTGCGGCCGCAGGGGATCCGACACCTGTCTCGACGCGCGCTGCGCGGGCGACGGGTAGAGGACGCGGGGGCGGATGGGGATTCGAGGAAACAGCGCGAAGAAGAACAAAAGCACAAGAACAAGAATATATCGTCGAGCGGCGATCCTTCGGGGCACGCCGGCGAGTTGGTCGAATGAACTTCAGCCCTCGCGTCTTCTACCGGTCGTCTGGGGACCGGTAGAGGGCGTGGCCGAGCGCGATGTCCTCATCATCTAACGAGCAGCGCCGCTGCCACCTTGCGATCCTCGCCGACGAGCACGTTGTAGGTTCGGCATGCAGCACCCGTCGCCATGACCTCCAGGCCGATGCCCCGTGACAGAACCGCTCCCAGCAGTGACGTATCCGGAAATTGCTGAGTCTCCCCCGTGCCCAGAAGAATGATCTCCGGCGCGGTCGCGATGACCGGCTCGAGATCGGCGAGCGTGATGCGGTCGGGCGACTGCGGCGTCCACGGTTGCACGAGATCCGCCGTCACGATGCAGCTCGCACGCACGATGCTTTCGCCGATGCGCAGCTCGCCTGGCGAATAGGCGTGAATGAAATTCGTCCCGCGGCGGGTGTCATCAGTCAGTTTCATTTCGTTACCATACCGCATGCTGGGCGAGACGCCCGAACCTTCTCACCGTCCTGCGCCCTAGCCGTTGATGTCCAAAGCTTCCTCGCTGACCGTCGTCGTTCCACGGCTGCTCGAACGCATGCACTCCGAAGCGGCGACATCGCGCGACGATTCGTGCGTGGCGCTGCTCGCGGGCCGTGGCGACATCGCGCATCGTTGGCAGGCGCTCGATGTCGAGCATGCCCGTCTGCAACCGTGGCAACGCGGCTTGCTCGCGGCGCTGCGGCTCGATGAGCAAACTCACCCGAGTGCTCCGCTGACGGCGGCGGGATTGAATCCAACGAACGAGTGCGTCGATTGGCTGCATGCCGAGCCCATTCATCTGGCAGCGGGCCTGAACGAGGTTGCGCTCGTTCCGCTGCGTCCTGAGCTCGAGCTGGACGATCAGGAGCGCGCTGCCCTGACGCCCGTGCTTGGCGAGCATGTCGCGGCGGAAGGCTTGACGCTACTGCCATGTCCGCGCGGCTGGCTCATCGGCGCGCCGAGCGCCTTCGACGTTCGCACCGTGACGCCGGCCTTCGCGGCGCGACATGAGTGGAATGCAGTGTTGCCGCAAGGCCCCGGCGCGCCGCGCATCCGACGCGTGATGACGGAAGTGCAGATGTTGCTGCACGAGCACCCGGTCAACGCCGCGCGCGCGACCCGCGGTCTGCCGATCGTCAATTCGCTGTGGCTGTGGGGAAGCGGGCCCTCGAGCGTGCAAGACGCGGTGCGTCCGCCGATCTGCGCCGGCTCGAACGCGTACTTGCGTGGCCTCTGCGCGCGCGCGGGATGGCCCGCACCGCTCGAGCCGCGATCGCTCGACTCCGTGCTCGAGCACGCGCGCGGCGATGCGGCCCTGGTGTGCGTGCTGGATGCGCTCGAGCCCGCGCAGTTCGAGCGCGAGTGGCTCGTGCCGCTCGTCGGGGCGCTGAAGGCCGACCGTTTCGCACGGCTGGAACTCGTGCTCGATGAGTGGCTGCTGACGATCGATCGCTGGCGTTTGCGCCGGTTCTGGCGCCGCCCGTTACCGCTCGCCGCGTGGGCCGCGGCATGAAAGTGATTCGACGCCGTGCCGCGGCCGATGCGTCCGCGCTGCCGCTCGATCTGCATCCACTGCTGCGGCGCCTGTACGCGACACGCAGCGTGAACGCGGCGGAGGATTTGCAGCTGGCGCTCGATCGCTTGATTCCGGTGAGTCAGCTCGGCGGCATCGATGCCGCCGTCGCGCTGCTCTGCAAGCATCATGCGGCGCGCTCGAGCATCGTCGTCGTCGGCGATTTCGACGCGGACGGCGCGACGAGCACGGCGCTCGTCGTGCGGCAACTGACACGGCTCGGCTTCGGCGCGGTCAGCTTTCTCGTGCCGAACCGATTCGAGTACGGTTACGGGCTCACGCCCGAGATCGTCCGGCTCGCGCATCAGCGTCATGCGCCCGCGCTCATCGTGACGGTCGACAATGGCATCTCCAGCCATGCGGGCGTGACGATCGCGCGCGAGCTCGGCATCGATACACTCATCACCGATCACCACCTCGCGCCGGCGACGATTCCGGACGCCGACGCGATCGTGAATCCGAACGCGCCCGGCGATGGTTTCCCCAGCAAGGCGCTCGCGGGCGTGGGCGTCGCGTTCTATCTGATGGCCGCCTTGACGCGCGAGATGCAGGCGCGTGGGCTCGTCGAACGGGCGCCGTCCGTTGCGGACCTGCTGGACCTCGTCGCGCTCGGCACGGTCGCCGACCTCGTGCCGCTCGATCGCAACAATCGCGTGCTCGTGCATCAGGGCTTGCGGCGCATCCGCGCGGGCCGATGCGCGCCGGGCATTCGTGCCTTGCTGGAAGCATCCAATCGCAGCCACGATGAAGTCATCGCGGCCGATCTCGGATTTCAGGTCGGGCCGCGCTTGAATGCGGCCGGCCGGCTGGATGACATGTCGATCGGCATTCAGTGCCTGCTCACCGATGATCTCAGCGCCGCGCGCATGATGGCCGGACGCTTGAGTCAGCTGAATCACGATCGACGCGAGCTCGAGCTCACGATGCAAAGCGAGGCCATGGTCGCGATCGCCGACATGCGCGCCGACGACACGTTGCCACTCGGCTTGTGCCTCTTCGACGAGTCCTGGCACCAGGGCGTCGTCGGGCTCGTCGCGTCGCGCGTCAAGGAGCGCGTGCATCGGCCCGTGATCGCGATGGCGCGCGCCGACGAGACCTGGCTCAAGGGCTCGGCGCGTTCGGTGCCGGGCGTGCACATTCGCGACGTCCTCGACAGCATTGCGACACGCACGCCGGGGCTGATCGAGAAATTCGGCGGCCACGCGATGGCTGCGGGACTCACGCTCGCCGCGGAGCGTCTGGCGGAGTTTCAGCTGGCCTTCGACACCGAGGTGCGGCGTTGGATGACGCTCGACGATGCGACCGGCATCGTGCTGTCGGACGGCGAGCTCGAACCACGCGAGATCTGTCTCGAGATCGCGCGGCTGCTGCGCGAGTCCGGCCCGTGGGGACAGGCCTTTCCCGAGCCGCTGTTCGACGGCTGCTTCGAAGTGCGTGCCGTGCGCGTGCTCGGCGAGCGCCATTTGAAGCTCAATGTCGCGCATCCGGCCGGGCCGATCTGCGAGGCGATCGCATTTCGGCACTTCGATCACGACGACGCGCCGCTCGTCCACGAGAACGACCACGTCCAGCTCGCGTACCGCCTCGACGTGAATCGCTACAACGGGACGGAGCGGGTGCAGATGATCGTCGAGCACTTGAGCGTGGTGAGGCGCGGGTAGGCGGGCTGTCGTGCGCTGCGCATAGCCCTCGGCTCCCGGACTCACCGCGCCGGCGTTCTGCTACTATGCGCGCCCCTTTACCGGTTCCCTCTTGCAATGGAAGTCAATCACATCCGTCGGTCTCTCGATGATCTCGCTGAGCGCAGTGAGGCGCTTAGGAGGTTTCTTTGACTACGAGACCAAGAGCGAACGCCTCGCGGAAGTCAGCCGCGAGCTAGAAGATCCCGGCATCTGGAGCACGCCTGACAAGGCGCAGGAGCTCGGGCGCGAGCGCGCGAAGCTCGAGCAGATCGTCGGCACGCTCGATCGCATTCGCAATGCGCTCAGCGACGCTGACGAACTGCTGTCGATGGCCGTCGAGGAAAACGACGAGTCGACCGCGCTTGGCGTGGAGCAGGACGTCGCCGCCATCGACCAGGACGTCAAGAAGCTCGAATTCCAGCGCATGTTCCCCGGCAAGATGGATTCGCACAGCGCGTTCCTGGATATCCAGGCGGGCGCCGGCGGCACCGAAGCTCAGGACTGGGCGCAGATGCTGCTGCGCATGTACCTGCGCTGGGGCGAGGCGCACGGCTTCAAGACCGAAGTCACGGACATCAGCCCGGGCGAAGTGGCGGGCATCAAGAGCGCGAGCATCAGCTTCGGAGGCGACTACGCCTATGGCTGGCTGCGGACCGAAACGGGCGTGCATCGCCTGGTTCGCAAATCGCCGTTCGATTCGAATGCGCGCCGCCACACGTCGTTCGCCTCGGTGTTCGTGTCACCGGAGATCGATGACGACATCGAGATCGCGATCAATCCCGCCGACCTGCGCACCGATGTCTATCGTTCGAGCGGCGCCGGCGGCCAGCACGTGAACAAGACCGAGTCCGCGGTGCGTATCACGCACGTGCCGACCGGCATCGTCGTCGCGTGCCAGGCCGAGCGCAGCCAGCACAAGAACCGCGACAAGGCGATGAAGATGTTGAAGGCGAAGTTGTACGAGCTCGAAGTCAACAAGCGCAACGCCGCGGCGAAAGTGCTCGAAGAATCGAAATCGGACGTGAGCTGGGGCAATCAGATCCGCTCCTACGTGCTCGACCAGTCGCGCATCAAGGATCTGCGTACGAACGTCGAAATCGGCAACACGACGGCGGTGCTCGACGGCGATCTGGACCCGTTCCTCGAGGCCAGCCTGAAGCAGGGGCTGTAAGCGATCATGACCGACCCAACTCTTCCTTCCGACGAAAACAAGCTCATCGCCGAACGTCGCGCGAAGCTGGAAAAACTGCGCGCGTCCGGCCCGGCGTTTCCGAACGACTTCCGGCGCGATGCGCTCGCCGATCAGCTGCTGACCGCGTACGGCGAGCGTCCGGCCGAATGGTTCGACACGAACCAGATCCGCGTGAAGATCGCAGGGCGCATGCTCGCGAAGCGCATCATGGGCAAGGCGAGCTTCCTCAAGCTGGAGGACCGCACGGGACAGATCCAGGTGTTCGCGCAGGCCGTGTCGCTGCCCGATGCATACGAGGAGTTCAAGTCCTGGGACGTCGGTGACGTGGTTGCGGCCGAAGGGCCGCTGTTCAAGACGAAGACGGGCGAGCTGTCGGTGCGCGCCGAGAAACTGCGGCTGCTGACCAAGTCGCTGCGACCGCTGCCGGACAAGTGGCACGGTCTCGCCGATCAGGAAGTGCGCTATCGCCAGCGCTATGTCGACCTGATCGTGAATCCGGACAGCCGCAAGGTGTTCGCGACGCGCACGCGCATCGTGAAGTACTTGCGCGATTTCCTCGATGCGATGGATTTCGTCGAGGTCGAGACGCCGATGATGCAGGCGATCGCCGGCGGCGCGGTCGCGCGTCCGTTCGTCACGCATCACAACGCGCTCGACATGGATTTGTATCTGCGTATCGCGCCCGAGCTGTATCTGAAGCGTTTGATCGTCGGCGGGCTCGAGCGCGTGTACGAGATCAACCGCAACTTCCGCAACGAAGGTGTGTCGACGCGTCACAATCCCGAGTTCACGATGCTCGAGCTGTATCAGGCATATGCGGATTACAGCGACCTCATGAGCCTCGTGGAGAAGATGTGCCAGGGGATCTGCGACACGATCTACGGCTCCCGTCAGGTGCAGTATCAAGGCGAGGTGTTCGACTTCGGTCAGCCGTTCCGCCGTGTGACCGTCGAGGACCTGATCGTGCACTTCAATCCGGGCATCGAGCGCGACAAGCTGCGTGACGTGCCTTACCTGCGCGGCTATTGCGACTCGCTCAAGGTGCCGTACAAGGATGGCGACGGCGCGGGCAAGTTGCAGATCGAGATCTTCGAGAAGACGGCCGAGCATCTGTTGACCGCGCCGACGTTCGTCTACGCGTATCCCGCGGAGGTGTCGCCGCTGGCACGTCGTAACGATGCCGATCCGTTCATCACCGATCGTTTCGAGTTCTTCGTGGGCGGCCGCGAGCTCGCGAACGGCTTCTCGGAGCTGAACGATCCCGAGGATCAGGCGGCGCGCTTCAGGGAGCAGCTGGCGCGCAAGACGGCAGGTGATGAGGAGGCAATGCAGTACGACGCCGACTACATTCGTGCGCTCGAGTACGGCATGCCGCCCACCGCGGGCCTGGGTGTGGGGATCGATCGACTCGTCATGTTGTTCACGAACTCGGCATCGATTCGCGACGTGCTCTTGTTCCCGTACATGCGCCCCGAAGGGGCAGAATAAAAAAACGGCTTCAGCCTACTCTGCTGGGCAGGAGCCCGAATGCAGCGAGCGCAGGATGCGCAGGAGCTGCCCCCTCCCCCGCGATGCGGGGGAGGGCTAGGGGAGGGGGCCCTCTTAACTCTTCTAGCGGCCTCTCAGACGTCGTAAGGCACAGGCAGCCGCCCGAGCCGACCCCGCTCCGGGGTGTCGAGCTCCAACGCCGCGTCCACACTCGCCAAGCTCACGACCGCCAGCAACTCGCTGCCGTCCACCGTTGCCGCCGCATCGACGACGTCTCCGGCATGCTGATCGCCGACGACGATGCGTGTTCCCGGTGCTGGTGCCTCGCTCCGCGTCCGAAACCGAAACATCCGTCGCTTGACCGCGCCGCGATAATGCGTGCGCGCGATGATTTCCTGCCCCGTGTAGCAACCTTTCTCGAAGTCGATGCCGCCGAGCAGGTCGACGTTGAGCATCTGCGCGACGAATGCCTCGTGTGTTTGCGGATAGACCTGCGGCAATCCCGCCTCGATATCGGCTTTGTGCCATGCGTTTTCGAATGCGGCGTCCGCGGGCGCGACCAGCTCCCTCTCGGCGATGCACAAGACCCGCGGCGAATTGCCGGGCCAGCGAATGTAGCTGCGGAGCCCGATCTCCCGATGAGCACGCGGCTCGCCCTCGAGAAGCGCTGCCGCGCCGCAGACCTGGAAGCGCCCGGCGCCCGACTCGATTTTGGCTTTCGCGCGCAGGACGTATTTCTTGAGCCGCGCCAGCGTGCTGTCGAGGATCGACGCAGGCAGCAGCATGACGATCGCGTCGTCGCGCTCGATCAACCACAACACGGCTTGCACGCGCCCTTGTGGCGAGCTGCAGGTCGCGAGCTCGATGCGCTCGCGCGTCAGGCGCTCCAGATCGAAGCTCAGCTGGCCCTGCAGATACGACTTTGCGTCGGGCCCCGTTGCGATCAGCGTGCCGAAACGATCGAGCCGATGCAGTGAGGCGGAGGAAAGATCTGTCATTCGCTAAATCCGAAGCTACCCATCGCCACTTGAGAAAAACGAGCCGTTCCGCGGCCAAAACCCTTCTGGCAGACTACGCCGCCATGCCGACCAGCCCCAAGCCCGTTGTGCCCGAAGATAAGGGCGCGGAAGTGTCCCACAAGGACGCCGAACGCCGCGATCCGACAGCAGCGTCGGACAGCACGACCGCAGTTGAAATCGGCGGCCGTGTCGGGCCGGAGCCGACCCGTTTCGGGGACTGGGAAAAGAACGGCCGCTGCATCGATTTCTAACGCACGCCGCCACCGCCAGGAGCGCGACGCTTGAACAGCACGACTAAACACCCTCGACCGCTATCGCCGTTTTGGAATTACCGCTGGCAGTATTCCAACACGCTCTCGATCCTGAACCGCCTCACGGGCATCGCGCTGTCAGTCGGCCTCTTGCTGTTCGTGTATTGGCTGATCGCCGCCGCCTCGGGCGAGGCGGCGTATGCGCAAGCGCAGGCGTTCTTCGCGCATCCGCTGGTCATGGTCTTGTTGATCGGCTTTTCGTTCGCATTCTTTTTTCACTTGGCGAATGGTGTGCGCCATCTCGTGTGGGATACGGGCCACGGCCTCGAGCGCAAGGCAGCCCGCACGAGCGGCTGGGTGGCGTTCGTCGTCTCACTTGTCCTCACGCTGCTCTTCTGGGTGTTCGCGCTGAGCGGAGGTGCGGCATGAGCCTGCGCAGTCCTATCGGCCGTGTCCTCGGTCATGGCGCAGCTAAAGAGGGCGTCGGCCACTGGTGGTCGCAGCGCGTGACGTCCGTCGCGCTCGTCATTCTCGGGTTGTGGTTCGTCGTAGCGCTGCTGGGCCTCGACGATCTGAGCTACCCCGTCGTGACCGCCTGGCTCGCACAGCCCGTAAACGCCGTGCTCATGACGCTGCTCGTCGCCACGACCGTGTATCACTCGCAGCTTGGCGTGCAGGTCGTCGTCGAAGATTACGTCACGAGCAAAGGTAAGAAGATCGCCACGATGCTGTTGTTGAATTTCCTGCACGTCGCGCTCGGCGCGCTCGGCATTTTCGCGATCCTCAAGATCGCTTTTGGAGCGAGCGCATGAGCGCGTATCAATTCATCGATCACACGTACGATGTCGTTGTCGTTGGCGCCGGCGGCGCGGGCTTGCGCGCGACCTTCGGTCTGGCGCACTCCGGCTTGTCGACCGCGTGCATCACGAAAGTGTTTCCGACCCGCAGCCACACGGTCGCCGCGCAAGGCGGCATCAGCGCCGCGCTCGGCAACATGGGCGAGGACGATTGGCGCTGGCACATGTACGACACGGTCAAGGGCTCCGACTGGCTCGGCGACCAGGACGCGATCGAGTTCATGTGCAAGGAAGCGCCCGGCGCGATTCTCGAACTCGAGCACTACGGTCTGCCGTTCTCGCGCACGGAGGAGGGCAAGATCTACCAGCGTCCGTTCGGCGGCATGACGACGCGCTACGGCCAAGGCACCGCGCAGCGCACGTGCGCCGCAGCTGACCGGACGGGTCACGCGATGCTGCACACCCTCTATCAGCAGGCGCTGAAGCACGAGGCGCAGTTCTTCATCGAATACTTCGCCGTCGATCTGATCATGGAGAACGGCGAATGCCGCGGTGTCGTCGCGATCAACATGGCGGACGGCACGCTGCATCGCTTCCGCGCGCATCAAGTCGTGCTCGCGACAGGTGGCTACGGCCGCGCCTATTTCTCGTGCACCTCGGCGCATACGTGCACCGGCGACGGCGGCGGCATGGTGCTGCGCGCGGGTCTGCCGCTGCAGGACATGGAATTCGTCCAATTCCATCCCACCGGCATCTACGGCGCCGGCTGTTTGATCACCGAGGGCGTGCGCGGCGAGGGTGGCATTCTGCGCAACTCCGAGGGCGAGCGCTTCATGGAGCGCTACGCGCCGAACGCGAAAGACCTCGCATCGCGCGATGTCGTGAGCCGCGCGATGACGATCGAGATCCGCGAGGGCCGCGGTGTCGGCCCGCAGCGCGATCACATCTATCTGCATCTCGAGCATCTGGGTGCCGACACGATTCACGAGAAGCTGCCGGGCATCGCGGAGACCGCGAAGATTTTCGCCGGTGTCGACGTCTCGAAGCAGCCGATCCCGGTGCTGCCGACCGTGCACTACAACATGGGCGGCATTCCCGCGAACTATCACGGCGAGGTCGTCACGCTGAAGGACGGCAAGCCGGACCACGTCGTGCCCGGGCTCATGGCCGTCGGCGAGGCGGCGTGCGTGTCCGTGCACGGCGCGAATCGTCTCGGCTCGAACTCGCTGCTCGATCTCGTCGTGTTTGGCCGCGAAGCCGCGCGCTACTGCGCGGAGGTCGTGAAGCCGAACACCAAGCACCGGCCGCTCGCGGCGAACGCGGGGGACGAGGCGGTCGCGCGCATCGACAAGCTGCGGTATGCGAAGGGCAGCCTCAAGACGGCGGAGATCCGGTTGAACATGCAGCGCGTCATGCAGGCGCACGCCGCCGTGTTCCGGACCGGTGAATCGCTGGACGAGGGCGTCGCGAAGCTGACGCAGGTCTTCGATTCCTTCGCGGACGTCAGCGTGAGCGATCGGGGCATGGTGTGGAATACCGATCTGATCGAGACGCTGGAGCTCGACAATCTGCTCGGCCAGGCGGTCGCGACGATGCATTCGGCGGTGAACCGCAAGGAAAGCCGCGGGGCGCATGCCCGCGAGGATTTCCCCAACCGCGACGACGTCAACTGGATGAAGCACACGCTGAGCTGGGTGGACCCGCAGGGCAAGGTGTCGCTCGAATACCGGCCCGTGCACCTGAACACCCTGACGAACGACGTCGAGCCCATCCCGCCGAAGGCGCGGGTGTACTGAGCGAGTCGCGACTCGAGGCTTCCAAAGAGAGAACCCATGGCCCAATTCCGACTTCCACCCAATTCGCGCATCGTCGCCGGCATGACGTTCAAGGCCGAGCCGGGCGCGAAGGACGTGCGCGCGTTCAAGATCTATCGCTTCGACCCGGAGTCCGGCGAGAACCCGCGCGTCGACACGTACGAGGTCGACATGGCGGCGTGCGGGCCGATGGTGCTCGACGCCTTGATCAAGATCAAAAACGAGGTCGATCCGACGCTCACGTTCCGGCGCTCGTGCCGCGAAGGCATCTGCGGGTCGTGCGCGATGAACATCGATGGCGTGAATACGCTCGCGTGCACGATGGCGACCGAAGACGTCAAGGGCACGGTGAAGATCTATCCGCTGCCGCACATGCCCGTCGTCAAGGACCTCGTTCCGGACCTCACGAATTTCTATGCGCAGTACGCTTCGGTGAAACCGTGGCTGCAGACGCGCACGCCGGCGCCGCCGGATCGCGAGCGCCTGCAGTCGAAGGAAGACCAGGAGAAGATCGATCGTCCCTCCGCGTGCATCTTGTGCGCCTGCTGCTCGACCTCGTGCCCGAGCTATTGGTGGAACAGCGATCGTTATCTCGGCCCCGCGGCGCTGCTGGCGGCGTATCGCTGGATCATCGATACGCGCGATGAGGCAACGGGCGAGCGTCTGGACGCGCTCGAGGATCCGTTCCGGCTGTACCGCTGCCACACGATCATGAATTGCACCGAGGCGTGCCCGAAGGACCTGAATCCGGCGCGTGCGATCGCCGAGATCAAGAAGATGATCGCCGAGCGTCGGCATTAACGAATAACGGCTTCAGCCAACTCCCCCTCCCCCGCGAGAGCGGGGGAGGGTTCGGGGAGGGGGCGCTCTTGGCTCTCCGCTCTTAAGTTCGTCGCCGTCGCCGTCAGCCATCGCCGAGCCCAGCCGATGACCACCTCATCCCACCTCTCCCAACTTCGCTGGCGCTGTCGACGCGGCATGCGCGAGCTCGATGTTTTGCTACAGCGATACCTCGAACAGCGCTACGCTTCCGCCTCGCAAGAAGAACAGCAAGCCTTCGAGGCGCTCCTCACACTCCCCGATCCGCAGCTGTTCGCCTATGTCGTCAATCGTGAGCAACCGGCGGATCCGCAGCTCGTCAATGTCGTCGCCCGACTTACCCATCCTGACGATTGATGTCGCCGCGCGCCGCGGCGAGCGGCTCATCGTTGCTGCCACCTTGCTGATCCTGCCCTTTGCCGTAGTGCAATGGGCGTCCGCGAGCGCCGCGCTCGCGGGCATCGGCGCACTCGTCACGCTCGTGATTGCCTACGGTTTCGTCGCGCTCGGCTGGATAGGCGGTCCGTCGCGGCTGGTACGCATCGCGTGCCGACCGGACGGCGGCTGGTCGCTGTGCGACGCGGGCGGACGCCGTGTCGATGCCAACCTCACGGCGGCGAGCCGAACGAGCCCCCACGCGTTATGGCTTTGCTGGGACTCACTGCGGCGACCGCTGTTGCTGGTTCGCGGCGACATCGCGGACGACGAGTTCCGACAGCTCCTCGTGCGACTGCGGGTCGCGCCCTGGCGGACGAAGGACGAACATGAAAGGGCGGTGTGACGCATTTCTCATGAGCCATCGAGCGCATTCGCGGGCGAACTTTCGCAGGCGACCCGAGTCTATCGGTGCACCTGTCGGGCATGAGGCCCGAATGCAGCCGGTGCATGACGCCGGAACGTCCGGAACGGGTCGTTGCGTGGGCTTGAAGACGGAGCGCACGCCTGCCAGGGTTGCCGGTCAATGACTCAGGACGACAATGACCAGCAGTTGGTGCAGCGGGTGCAGAAGGGCGACAAGTCGGCCTTCGACCTGTTGGTGCTCAAGTATCAGCACAGAGTGTTGAAGCTGGTGAGCCGGTTCGTGAACGATGCCGCCGAGGCGCAGGACATCGCGCAGGAAGCCTTTCTCAAGGCCTATCGCGCCCTGCCTTCGTTTCGCGGGGACAGTGCGTTCTACACATGGCTGTACAGGATTGCGATCAATACGGCCAAGAACGCGCTCGTGTCGAATCGTCGCCGGCCCGTTGATTTCGACCTCGACTTGCAGGACCCGGAGCAATACGACCGCCACGCGAAACTGAAGGAAGTCGACACGCCGGAGCGCGTGCTGCTGACGGAAGAGATTCGCGAGGTCGTGGAGCGTGCGATGCAACAGTTGCCGGAGGATCTGCGTACGGCAATCGTGCTGCGCGAGATAGAGGGTTTGTCTTACGAGGAGATCGCGGAGGCAATGGATTGTCCGGTGGGCACGGTGAGATCGCGAATCTTTCGTGCCCGCGAAGCCATCGACAAAAAGTTGCAGCCGTTGCTGGACTGAGTCTTGCGAGCGGCGCGGTCGATGGTGGAGTTGACAGAATTCAGGTACACAGGCGCTCGTTGAGTGTGGCGGTGAAGAGGTTATGACGGACCCGGTGAAGGAACAGTTGTCGGCGTGCCTCGACGGTGAATTGCCGGAAGCTGAGCTCGATTTGTTGCTGAAGCAGGTCAGTCGCCACCGAGAGCTGGGCGCCACCGCGGGCCGCTATGCGCTGATCGGCGAGACGCTGCGCTCCCCTGGCACTGTCGCCGCCCCTGCAGATTTTGCACAGCGAATCGCCGCCGCGATCGAGGCGGAGCCCGCGTTGGGCGGCAGCATGGCGCCATCGTTCAAGGCGCGCCCGTGGCTACGTCCCTTGACGGGAGTGGCGGTCGCCGCCGGCGTTGCTGCCGTCGCTCTCCTGTCGCTCCAGCCGCCGAGCAAGTCGCCTGAACCGAACTACGTCGCGGACGCGGTGCCGGTCGCGCCGGTCACCGAGCCCGAGGCGGGCGATCCGGCCGCGAGCTACATCGTTCCCGCGAATACGACCGCGAGCGGTTACGTTCCGGCGCGACTCACGAATTACGTCGTTGCCCACAGCGAGTACTCGATGCCACTCGGCCGCCGCAGCGTGCTGACCGGGGTCCTCACGGAGGAGGAGGAAGTGGTCGACACCTCGGCGACCGCGGCGCCTGCGCAGACCGATTCGCAGCCGCAAGCTCAAGACGACGCATCTCAGCCCTGATGACCACTGCCCGTTATCTCTTCCTGCTGCTCATAAGCGTGTTCGCGCTGCCGGCGCGAGCCGGTGATCCCGATGCCCGGCATTGGCTCGAGCGCATGTCGCGTGCCCTGGCCGAGGAGAATTACGACGGCCGCTTCTTTCATGTCACGGGTCAGCGCTCGGAGACGATGCGCATCATTCACCGCGTGGAGAAGGGCAAGGTCACCGAACGTCTGGTCTCGCTCGACGGCAGCGGCCGCGAACTCATCCGCAACGACGAAGAAGTCGTGTGCTATCTCCCCGATCGCCGCACCGTGCTGGTCGAGAAGCGCGAGGGCAACACGTCGCTGCTGGCGGCGCTGCCGAGCTATTCGGAAAGCCTCGAAGAGCACTACAGCATCGAGAAGGTGGGCAAGGTCGCGAAGACCCTTGGCCGCAAGACGCAGATGATCATCGTGCAGCCGCGCGATCAGTATCGCTACGGCTATCGTCTCTGGCTCGACCAGGAGACGGCGATGCCGCTCAAGTCGCAGCTGAGCGACCGCAATGGCCGCGTCATCGAGCAGATCCTGTTCGCGGAGTTGAATCTGCGGGATCGTATCCCGATGACCGAGCTCAAGCCGTCGGTGTCCGCCGAAGGCTATCGTTGGCTGCGCCAGGACGCGCAACCGGTGCGCGTGGCCGGCAATGTCGGCTGGAGCGTCATTCGCCTGCCGGCGGGCTTCCGCCTCACGACCTGGCGCATCCAGGAAATCGCGGGATCGAGCGCGCCCGTGCGGCATCTGGTGTTCTCGGACGGTCTGGCATCGGTGTCGGTGTTCATCGAGCCGCGTACGCCGCAGTCCACGCCAATGCACGGCCTCGCGCGCGTTGGTGCCGCGTTTGCGTTCTCGCGCGATCTCGACGGTCATCAAGTGACCGCGGTCGGCGAGGTTCCGGCCGCCACGGTCGAGGCCATTGCCGCGGGCGTGACGCGCGCTAACGATTCGAGCACCACGAGGGAGGCGAACGCCGCGCCAGCGCCTGCCCGTCCTTGACGGCAAGCCCTGGTCCCGTCGGCCAAGCGCTCCCCATGCCTCACTGGACCGTGTACATGCGGCCGGGCTGCACGTTGTGCGAAGCCCTCCTGGCGGACCTGGCCCTCGTACTCGGGCCGGAGACCTCGGCCGCGGTGCAGGTCGTCGATATCAGCGACGATGACGACCTCGAACGGCTGTATGGCGCTCGCGTGCCGGTCGTCACCGCGGACGGCGAGGTCGTGTGCGCCTACTACCTAGACCGCGATCGGGTCGAGGCCTACCTTCGCTGACCCTTTGCAGCCCTCCGGCGGCCGCCGACGCGCTCCGCTATAATCCGCCGCCGTCGCTCAAGTCCCACCCTAGATGAAGCTGATCCGCAACTTTTCGATCATCGCCCACGTCGACCACGGCAAGTCCACGCTGGCCGACCGGTTCATTCAGTTGTGCGGCGGCCTGGAAGCCCGCGAGATGGAGCACCAGGTGCTCGACTCCATGGACCTGGAGCGCGAGCGCGGTATCACGATCAAGGCGCAGAGCGTCACGCTCCGGTACCGGAGCCTGGACGGCCAGGTCTATCAGCTCAATATGATCGACACGCCGGGGCACGTGGACTTTTCCTACGAGGTGTCCCGTTCGCTCGCGGCCTGCGACGGTGCGCTGCTCGTCGTCGACGCGGCGCAGGGCGTCGAGGCGCAGAGCGTCGCGAATTGCTACACGGCGATCGAGCAGGGGCTCGAGGTGGTGCCGGTCATCAACAAGATCGACCTGCCCTCAGCCGATCCTGACCGCGTCATCAAGGAGATCGAGGAGATCATCGGCATCGAGGCGCAGGACGCGGTCCGTGTCAGCGCGAAGACGGGCGTCGGCGTGCCCGATCTGCTCGAGGATCTCGTCAAGCGCATTCCGCCGCCGAAGGGCGACCCCCATGCGCCGCTGCAGGCGCTCATCATCGATTCCTGGTTCGACAATTACGTCGGCGTCGTGTCGCTCGTGCGGGTCGTGAACGGCTCACTCAAGACCGGCGCGAAGATTCGCATCTGGTCGACCGGACGCGCGCACCAGATCGACAAACTCGGCCGGTTCACGCCGAAGTCGCTCACGACCGAGACGCTCGAGACCGGCGAAGTCGGCTTCGTCATCGCCGGCATCAAGGAGATCAACGGCGCCCCCGTCGGCGACACGATCACGATGGATGCGCGGCCGTGCGAGGCGCCGCTGGCCGGCTTCAAGCAAGTGCAGCCGCGCGTGTTCGCAGGGCTGTTCCCGGTGCAATCGGACGACTACGAGCCGTTTCGCGATGCGCTCGCGAAACTGAAGCTCAACGATTCGGCGCTGCATTACGAGCCGGAGGTGTCGACGGCGCTCGGCTTCGGCTTCCGCTGCGGCTTCCTCGGCCTGCTGCACATGGACATCGTGCAGGAGCGTCTCGAGCGCGAATACAACCTGGCGCTCGTGACCAGCGCGCCGACCGTGGTGTACGAGATCGAGCGCACGGACGGCACGCTCGTGTACGTCGACAACCCGGCGAAGCTGCCGCCGTCGAACGAGATCGCCGAGCTGCGCGAGCCGATCATCACCGCGAACATCCTGCTGCCGCCCGAGCACGTCGGTCCGGTCATCAAGCTGTGTACCGAGAAGCGCGGCAAGCAGACGAAGATGCAGTATCTCGGCAACCAGATTTCACTGCAGTACGAGCTGCCGCTCGGCGAAGTCGTGCTCGACTTCTTCGATCGCCTGAAGTCCGTGAGCCGCGGCTACGCGTCGTTCGACTACGAGTTCAATCGCTTCGAGCACGCGCCGCTCGTGAAGCTCGACGTGCTCATCAACGGCGACAAGGTCGACGCGTTGTCGTTGATCGTTCATCGCGACAATGCATATCAGCGGGGACGGGAGCTCGTGGACAAGATGCAGGAGCTCATTCCGCGACAGATGTTCGAGGTCGCGGTGCAAGCGGCGATCGGCAGCCAGATCGTCGCTCGCGCGACCGTGAAGGCGCTGCGCAAGAACGTGACGGCGAAATGTTATGGTGGCGATCTGTCGCGCAAGCGCAAGCTCCTCGAGAAGCAGAAGGAGGGCAAGAAGCGCATGAAGCAGGTCGGTTCCGTCGAGATTCCCCAAGAGGCGTTCTTGGCGGTTCTTCAGGTCGGCAAGGAAAAATAATCAGCCATGGTGCTCGACTTCTCGTTCATCCTCGTCGTCGCGTCGCTCATCACCGGGGTCATCTGGGCCCTGGACGTCTGGCTCTGGAAGCCGAAGCGGCTGCGGCTCGCTGCCCAGGCCGGTGTCGCCCCCGAATCGGTGCGCGAGCCCGTCATCGTCGAGTACGCCCGCTCGTTCTTCCCGGTGATCTTCATCGTGCTGCTGATCCGCTCGTTCCTGTTCGAGCCGTTTCGGATCCCGTCCGACTCGATGATGCCGACCCTGCTCGACGGGGATTTCATTTTCGTGAACAAGTTCTCGTACGGTTTGCGCCTGCCGGTGCTGAATACGAAGGTGGTGCCGATCGGCGAGCCGGAACGCGGTGATGTCATCGTCTTCAGGCTGCCGCGCGACCCCGCGACGAACTACATCAAACGGCTCGTTGGCTTGCCGGGCGATCATGTCGTCGTGAAGAGCGGACAGGTCTACGTCAACGGCAAGGCGATGCCAATGAAGATCAATGGTCCCTACACCGGGCCGCGCGCGACCGGGCCGCAGGCCGATGCGAACATCGGTGTGGAGCAGCTCGGCGACGTGTCGCACGAGGTGCTGTACCTCACGGATCGCTACTCGCGCGACTTCGACGCCGTGATTCCGGCGAACCACTATTTCTTCATGGGCGACAACCGCGACAACAGCCAGGACAGCCGCTACCCCAGCGTCGGCCTCGTCCCGGAAGAAAACCTGGTCGGCAAAGCCGTGCGCATCTGGTTCAACTGGGACCTGCCGGAAGCGCCGCTCTGGAACCGGATCGGCACCGCGATCAAATAACAAGCCATACGTTCGGGCGCGATAACAACTGACTTGAGCGGGAGCATCTGCATGTTGCGACATCAGCGCGGCGCCACCTTCCTCGGCATGGTGATCATCCTCGCGATCGTGGGGTTGGCGTTGTACGGCGGCATCCGCCTCACGCCGATCTATCTGGAATACATGGCGATCGTCCGTGCGATGGAGCAGACGGCGAAGGAAAGCACCGACGGCACGAGCCCCTCGACGCTGCGCACGTCGCTCGGCCGCCGCTGGACGATCGAGGACATCAAGAGCATTCAGCCGCAGGACATCGAGATCAAACGCACGCCGAACGGGTACTCGATGCGCGCCGCCTACGACGCGCCGGCCCCGTTCGTCGCGAACATTTCGCTTGTCGCGAAGTTCGATAAGACGGTCGATGTCAACTAGCGTCCCCCTCATCCTCCCGAGGTCGGCGTTTCGCCGGCGACTGCGTTGAAGAATGCTGCTGCATGGCTGAAGGACGCCCTCGATTACGAGTGCAAGGACGCTGCCTTGCTCGAGGCCGCATTGACGCATCGAAGCGCGGGCGAGCCTCATAACGAGCGTCTCGAGTTCCTCGGCGATGCGGTGCTGAACTGCGTCGTCGCGCAGCTCGTCTTTCGCGAGTTCGGCGCTGCCACCGAGGGTGACCTGTCCCGATTCCGCGCGAGCCTCGTCAGCGGGGAGGCGCTCGCCGTGGTGGCGCAGGAGGTGCAGCTCGGCGATCAACTGCGTCTCGGATCGGGCGAGCTGAAATCAGGCGGCTTCCGCCGCAAATCCATTCTTGCCGATACCTTGGAAGCCCTGTTCGGTGCGATCTACCTCGACGGCGGCTTCGACGCTGCCGAGCGCGTGATCGAGCGCTTGTTCGTCCCGCGGCTCGATCGCCTGCCGACCGCCGCGGAACTGAAAGATCCGAAGACCCGTTTGCAAGAAACGTTGCAGGGCCAGGGGTTGCCGCTCCCTACGTACATTGTCGATGCCGTCACCGGCGAGGCGCACAATCAGCAGTTCCAAGTATCCTGCGCGGTGGACGCGCTCGGCTTGCGAACGACGGCGAGCGGCGCGAGCCGCCGCCGCGCCGAACAGGCCGCCGCGCAGCTGTTGCTCGACGAGTTGAACCGACCACGAGAATCCCTGACGTGAATGAACTTCCAGAAGTCGCCTCCGACGCCAGCTTCCGCTGCGGCTTTGCCGCATTCGTCGGACGCCCGAACGTCGGCAAATCGACGCTGCTGAACGCGCTCCTGAAGCGCAAGATCAGCATCGTCAGTCCCAAGCCGCAGACGACCCGACATCGCATCCTCGGCATTCTGACGACCGAGCACTCGCAGATCGTCTTCGTCGATACCCCCGGCCTGCATGCGGGCGGCGGCCGCGCGATGAATCGGCACATGAATCGCGCGGCGTTGAACTCGCTGAGCGATGCCGACGTGAATCTGTTCGTGATCGAAGCCGCGCGCTGGATGGACGAGGATCAGCGTGTGCTCGACGAGCTCGTGCAGCGCGGCCGCCCGATCATCGCGATCGTGAACAAGGTCGACAAGGTGTTTCCGAAAGAGCGGTTGCTGCCATTCCTCGAGGAGCTGTCGCGCCGCGCGCAGTTCGCCGAGCTGATTCCGCTGTCGGGACTGAAGGGCAGCGGGCTCGATGATCTGCCTGGGGTGATCGCCCGCTATCTGCCCGAATCGCCGCCGCACTTTCCCCCGGAGCAGGTCACCGATCGCAGCGATCAATTCCTCGCGTCCGAAATCGTTCGCGAGAAGCTCACCTGGCGTCTGCGTCAGGAGCTGCCGTACGGCCTGACGGTCGGCCTCGAGCGTTTCGAGGAGGAAGAGGGCCGCCTCATGATCAATGCCGTCATCTGGGTCGAGCGCTCGGGCCAGAAGGCGATCGTGATCGGGCAGGGCGGCGAGCAGCTGAAAGAAGTCGGGCGCGCCGCGCGCCTGGAGATGAACGAGCTCTTCAAGCGGCCCGTGCATCTGGAGCTGTGGGTCAAGGTGAAAGAGAACTGGTCGGACAACGAGAACGCGCTGCGGCAACTCGGCTACGAGAGCTGACGGCAACGCGGCCTCTGCAGCATGAACGGCACTGACGCCCGGCGAGTCCAGCTGCAACCCGCGTACGTGCTGCATCACCGGCCGTATCGCGATACGAGTCGCATCCTCGAGCTGTTCACGCGCGACCATGGCCGCGTCTCGGTCTTCGCCCGTGGAGCGCGCGGCGGCCGTAATCGGTCGGGCTCCCTCATGTCCGTGCTGCAGCCCTTCAACCGCGTGCTCGTGTCCTGGACCGGCGGCGGCGAGGCGGGTCAGCTCACCGCGGCCGAGTTCGACGGCGCGTTCGCGATGATGCCGCCGGCGCAGCTCGTCAACGGGTACTACCTCAACGAACTGTTGCTGAAGCTGTTTGCCCGTCACGACGGGCACGCGGACGTGTTCGCGCTGTATGCCGCCACGATCGACTCGCTGAAGTTCGCGTCCGAGCCGCTGCGGGCGCTGCGCATCTTCGAGAAGCGCCTGCTGGACGCACTCGGCTATGGACTGGTGCTGGACGTGGAGGCGATGACGCAGGAGCCGGTCGCTGCCGAGCGCATGTACCACTACCGCCTCGAACAAGGCGCCGTCCGCGCGCTCGACGTGGCGGAGGGCAGCCTCGTCTTCCCGGGCGCGTCGCTGTTATCGCTCGCGCGTGAGGAGCTTGCCGCGCCGGCAGCGCTCGCGGATGCGCGCAGGCTGCTGCGGGCCGCCCTCGAACGCTGCCTCGACGGCCGGGAATTGAAGAGCCGGCAGGTGCTGCATGCCCTTAGAAAAAATGGCTTCAGCTAACTCCTCCTCCCCCGCGTAGCGGGGGAGGGCTAGGGGAGGGGGCTCTTCCAGCTCTTCTGGGCCTCGGCCCTTCCGTCCTTCCAGCTCTTCCGCACGTGCCGCTGCACAATCCACCCTATACTTTGCGCCCCGCTACTTAAGTATTCGCCCATGTCCCCACTGCATCTCGGCGTCAACGTCGATCACGTCGCGACGCTGCGGCAAGCGCGCCGCACGACGTATCCCGATCCATTGTTCGCCGCGCTGATCGCGGAGCAGGCGGGCGCGGACAGCATCACGATCCACTTGCGTGAAGATCGTCGGCACATTCAGGACCGGGACGTCCGCATGTGCAAGGACGCGCTGCAAACGCGGCTGAATCTGGAAATGGCGGCGACCGCGGACATGGTGCGGCTCGCGCTCGAGGTGCGTCCGTCGGACTGCTGCCTCGTCCCCGAGCGTCGTGAGGAAGTGACGACGGAGGGCGGCCTGGATGTCGCGGGCCACGAAGCAGCGCTCCAGCCGATTTGCACGGAGCTCGGAGCCGCCGGAATTCGCGTGTCCCTGTTCATCGATCCAGAGCCGGCGCAGCTGGACGCCGCGCGCAGGCTCGGCGCGCCCGTCGTCGAGCTTCACACGGGGGCGTACGCGGAATCGCAGGGCGAGAAGCGCGCCCACGAGTTCAAGCGTATCGAAGAGGCAGCCCGGCATGGTCAGTCGATCGGGCTGACGGTGCACGCGGGTCATGGCCTCAACTATCACAACGTCCAGCCGATCGCGGCGCTCGCACCAATCGTCGAGCTGAACATCGGCCATGCGATCGTCGCGCGCGCGGTCATCCACGGCATGCACGCCGCGGTCGCCGAAATGAAGCGGCTGATGCTCGACGCTCGGTCGCGCTAAGGCGAGCAGGGCACGATGATTTTCGGCATCGGCACCGACATCCTGCAGGTCGAGCGCATCCAGAAGGTGTACGACCGCCACGGCGAGCGCTTCGTCGCGCACCTGTTGATGCCGGAGGAGCGCGCGTTGTACGAGACGAAGTCGCGCGGCGTGCGCTTCCTCGCGATGCGTTTCGCGGCGAAGGAGGCGATCGTGAAAGCCATGGGCACGGGCTTCGCGCAGGGCATGTGGCTGCGCGATGCTGGCGTCGTGCCGAACGCGTGGGGCCGGCCTGAAGTCATCTGGTCCGAGCGCGGCCGCGACATGTGCGCGAAGCTGGGCATCGGCGAGTGCCACGTCACGTTGAGCGACGAGGCGGGCCTCGTCGTCGCGGTCGCGGTGCTGATGCGCGTAACATAGCCCGCGAATACGACTCGCAGCGCCGCCCTCATTTCGCAACAGCAAACGCCGCCCCATGCCGCCCGTCTTTGCCTTCGATATCGAAACCATCCCCGACGTCGAGCTCGGTCGCCGCATTCACGAGCTGAGTGATCTCACCGACAAGCAGGTCGGCTACGTCATGCAGGCGAAGCGCCGCGAGGAAGTCGGACACGAATTCCTGTCCTACGAGCAGCAGCGCGTCGTCGCGATTTCCGTCGCCTTGCGCACGCGCGAGGGCTTCAAGGTGTGGTCGCTGGGGGAGCCTGGCGCGCCAGAGGCCGAGATCATTCAGCGCTTCTACGACGGCATCGAGAAGTACACGCCCGACCTCGTGTCCTGGAACGGCGGCGGCTTCGACCTGCCGGTGCTGCAGTATCGAGCGCTGCGGCACGGTGTGCAGGCGCCGCGCTATTGGGAGTCGGGCGACGAGGATCAGGCGTTCCGGTACAACAACTATCTGAATCGTTATCACATGCGCCATCTCGACCTCATGGACGTGCTGTCGAGCTACCAAGCCCGCGCGCGCGTGAGCCTGCAGGCGGCCGCGACGCTGCTCGGGCTGCCCGGCAAGCTCGGGATGAGCGGCGACAAGGTGTGGGACACCTACCTCGACGGACGACTGGATTTGATCCGCAACTATTGCGAAACCGACGTGTTGAATACTTTTCTGATCTATTTGCGTTTCGAGCTCATGCGCGGGCGCTTGAGCCGTGACGAATATCTGACCGAGGTCGGCTTGATTCGGGAGACCTTGCGCCTGCAGGCCAAGCCGCATTTCGACGAGTTCCTGGCCGCGTGGCGGGAGGCGTGTTGAACGCGCGGGCGAAGTCGAAACCGGGCGCGAGCATCGAGACGGCGGATGTCGTCGACCTGTCGCACGAGGGACGCGGTATCGCGCACGTGCAAGGTAAGGCGACGTTCATCGATGACGCATTGCCGGGCGAGCACGTCGAATGGCGGCGTCTCAAGCGGACGCGCAACTTCGATGAGGGTCGGCTCGAACAGGTGCTGACGCCCTCGCCCGACCGCGTGGTGCCGCAGTGCGTGCACTTCGGCGTCTGCGGCGGCTGTGTGCTGCAGCATCTGGCGAGCGGCAAGCAGCTGGAATTCAAGGAGCGCCAGTTGTTCGATTCGCTGGAGCGCATCGGCCGCGTGCAGCCACGAAAGAAACTGCCGCCGCTGCAGGCGCAGACCTGGCATTACCGGCGCCGCGCGCGCCTTGCGGCGCGTTGGGTGCCGAAGAAAAACAAGACGGTCGTCGGGTTTCGCGAGCGCTCCACGACGTACATCGCCGATTTGTCGACCTGCGAGGTCCTCACGCCGGCGGTCGCCGCGCTGATCCAGCCGCTGTCGGCCTTGATCACCGCGCTCAGCGTGCGCGATCGGGTGCCGCAGATCGAAGTGGCGCACGCCGACACGGCCCTCGCGCTCGTCATTCGTGTACTCATGCCGCTGACCGACGCCGATCGCGCGCTGCTGCTCGAATTCGAACGCGCGCACGGAGTCGAGCTGTACGTGCAGCCGGGTGGCTACGATACCGTGGCGAAGCTCGAAGGCACGCCCGCGCCGCTGTCCTATCGCCTGCCGCAGTTCGATGTCTCGATCGCGTTCCAGCCGACCGATTTCATTCAGATCAATGGCCGCCTGAACGAGTTGATGGTCGATCGCGCGCTCGAGTTGTTGGCGCCGCGGGACGACGAGGTTGTGCTCGATCTGTTCTGCGGCCTCGGGAATTTCTCGCTGCCGCTGGCGCGACACGCGCGCCACGTCGTCGGCGTCGAAGGCGAGAGCGGCCTGGTCGAGCGGGCGCGACAGAACGCGCGCGCGAACGGGATCGTGAACGCCGACTTCTTCACGGCGAATCTGGCCGCGGACGATGTGGCCGCGATGCCGTGGGCGCGGCGCAAATACGCGAAAGTGCTGCTCGATCCGCCTCGGGCGGGCGCGAAGGAGGCGTTGCCGGTCGTCGCCGCGAGCGACGCCGAGCGCGTCGTGTATGTCTCATGTCACCCAGGCAGCCTGGCGCGCGACTCGGGGCTGCTCGTGCACGAGCACGGCTTCGAACTCGTGGCGGCGGGCGTCATGGACATGTTCCCGCATACGGCGCACGTCGAGTCGATCGCCGTGTTCGAGCGAAGGCGTTAGCCATGGCGACGGAAATCGAACGCAAGTTCCTGGTCCGCTCCGACGAATGGCGTTCGCTCGTCCGCGAGCGCGTGCACATGCGGCAGGGCTATCTGAGCTCAGGCAGCCGCTGCTCGATTCGAGCGCGCGTCGCCGGCGATGAGGCCTTTCTCAATCTCAAGGCGAAGCGTTCCGGCATGACGCGAGCGGAGTACGAATATCCGATTCCGCGCCAGGATGCCGAAGAGATTCTCGCCCTCTGCGAGGGCCCGCTCATCGAGAAATACCGGCATGAGATTCCGCTCGGCAAGCACGTGTGGGAGATCGACGAGTTCGAGGGCGACAACGCCGGTCTGATCGTCGCCGAGATCGAGCTCGACAGCGAAGACGAGCCGTTCGAGCATCCGAGCTGGCTCGGCGAAGAGGTGACGCACGACGAGCGTTACTACAATTTCAATCTCGCCAAACGGCCGTTTCACACCTGGTCCGACGACCCCTCGACCGAACACGATTGAAGCCTCGACCGTAACGGGAATTCCGCCATGACCCTCGGCCCGCTGATGATCGATGTCCAAGGAACGAGCCTCACACAGGAGGATCGCGAGCTGTTGGCGGATCCGCTCGTCGGCGGGCTCATCCTGTTCACGCGTAATTTCGCGAGCATCGAGCAGCTCGAAGCCTTGATCCAGGAAGCGCGCAGCCTTCGCACTCCGCCGCTCTTGATCGGCGTCGATCACGAGGGCGGGCGCGTCCAGCGGTTCCGCAAGGAATTCACGGTGCTGCCGTCGATGCGCACGATCGGCCGCGAATACGACGTGGACGCCGCGGCCGGTCGGCAGCTCGCGCGGCACTGCGGCTGGCTGCTCGCCGCCGAGCTGCGCGCCGTCGGCGTCGACATCAGTTTCGCGCCCGTCGTCGATCTCGATTACGGCGTGAGCTCGGTGATCGGCGATCGCGCGTTGCATCGGGATCCTAAAGTTGTCGCCGAGTTGGCCGTTGCCTTCCTGAAAGGCATGCGCGAAGCGGGCATGAATGGCACGGCGAAACATTTCCCGGGCCATGGGGCGGTGGCGCCCGACTCGCACGTCGCGATGCCGGTCGATCGCCGGGCACTCGTCGACATGGATGCGGACCTGTATCCATATCAACGGTTGATCGACAACGGGCTGGCCTCGATCATGGCCGCGCACGTGATTTTTTCGGCGGTGGATCCGCTGCCGGCCGGCTTCTCGCGCAAATGGCTGCGCGACGAGCTGCGCGGCCGAATGGGGTTCACCGGGGCGATCTTTTCGGACGACTTGAACATGGCGGGAGCGGCGGTCGTTGGCGACGTGCCGGAGCGAGTTCGGGCGGCGCTCAGGGCCGGCTGCGACATGGTTCCGGTTTGCAACAATCGCGAAGGTGTGCTCCAAGTCATCGAATCTTTGCAGGGAAGCGAAGATCCTGTCAGTCAAATTCGCCTCGCGCGCCTGCATGGCAAGCCGAGTCCCGATCGGCTCGCGCTGCGCAGGACGGAGGAGTGGCAAACCTGTGAGCGGTCCGTGAAAGCCTCGATGGAGCGTCCGGATCTGAAATTGAACGCGTGATTCCAGCGAACGAATGACATGACCGGCACGGATCCCAATCTGCTCAAGCAGCTCGTGGAGGCGGCTCCCGACGCTGTGACGCTTTGTGAAGCGCGCGATGGGCAGTGGGTTGCCGTATTCGTGAATCCCGCGATGGAGCAGCTCACGGGGTATGCCGCTGACCAGATCGTCGGCCGCAATCTGCGCTTCTTGCAGGCGGACGATCACGACCAGGAAGGAATCGCGAAAGTTCGCACCGCGCTGCGCGAAGGCCAACCTTGCCAGACGCTGCTGCGCAATTACCGCAGCGACGGTACGCTGTTCTGGAATGAGTTGCGGCTGGTCCCGCTACGCTCGGCGAGCGGCGCGATCACGCATTTCGCGAGCTTCCATCGGGAGGGCGGCACGCTGAAGAGCGATGCACGGCCGGACAAGAGCGATCCCTCGATGTCGACGCAGACGATGCTCGCCTACCTGCGCGACGACAAGCTCACGGGCCTGCTGCGGCGGCCGTACTTCGAGGAACTGATCAAGCGGGATTGGAGCCTCGCGCAACGCGAATCGCGCCGCCTGAGCTTCATGATTTTCGATCTCGATCATTTCGCCGCGTACCGCGATGTCTTCGGCCGGCCGGGCGCGGATCAATCGTTCCGGCGCATCGCGCGCGTGATCGGCGGCTGCTTCCGCCGCGCCAGCGACCTGTGCGGCCGCTTCGACGAGGATCAGATTGCGACACTCACGACGGGGCTCGATCTGACGCAGGCGGCGAAGCTTGCCGAGGCGGTCCTGCATCGCGTCCGCGATCTGGCCATCCATCATCCGCGTTCGAGTATCTCGCGCTACGTCACCGCGAGCGCGGGCGTCGTGTCGCTGGTCCCGCCGCACGACACGCCGCCCGAGCGCGTGTACGAAGTGGCCCTCCAGGCGCTCAAGGACGCCAAGGAGCTGGGCAGGAACCGCATCGTCAGCCGCGAGTGCGAGTAGGGCGTCAGCCCGTCGACGGCGTGATGATCGCGATCACCCCGAACTTCGGGTGATCGATGTAGTGCCGCTCGTTGCTGCGCATCCGCCGCGTTTGCTTCAGCACCATGCGCTGCCCGTCCTCGGGCGAGTCGTACGTCAACTCGAGCGTGAGATGCAGGTAGCGGCCGCGCGACAGCGCGATCTGGCCGGCCAAGCCCGTTCCCGCCGGAATCAAGCCATCGATGGACATGTAACGCGATTCGCCGCGCGGAAAACCCGGCTGCGTCCAGCCGAAATGCGCGAGCGGCTGGTAATTGCGGCTGCGGCGCAGGGAGTCTGCGATCGGCGTCAGCTTGAACTTGGCGCTCGGCAGTGCCGGAAACGTCATCATCGGCGCGCTGGGTGGCGGCGCGATCACTTGCTCGCCGCCGTCCTGCGGGTCGTCCTCGGGCGTGGCGAGATGCTGGTCCGCCGTACCGGCCTCGAGGTTCCATTGTTCAGGCGTTGCCTTCGACGCCAGCGTGCGAAAGACGATCAGCTCGACGTCGTAGGATGTGAGGACCGTTTGCTGCGCGCTCGCCGATGCGACCAGACCCAAGGCCGCGATGCCGAGCCATCGCGCCAACGTGGCAATGTGTGTGTGCATGGGTTGCGAGTCTAGCAAATAGGCCTTCAACGCTTCGCGCGCTGCTTGCCCGGCTGAGCCGCGGCGGGGGCGGGCGCGGGTTTCGACAATGCATCGAGGATGCCCTGCACGGCCGCGAAGCGCTTTTCGTCCTCCTCGATGGGCAGCGTGAACCGCAGCTTCACCCCGCCGTCCAGGCGATGCGTGCGCGAGTTCTGTTGCACGAAGCGGATCAGCACGCCCGGATCGACGCGCGTGTCCGGTTCGAACGTCACGGAACCGCCGCCCGGGCCGACGTCGATCTTGCGCAAGCCGAGCGTGCGCGCGGCCTGCTTCAGCTCGGCGACGCGGAACAGGTTCTTTGCCGGTGGCGGCAGCAGCCCGAAGCGATCGATCATCTCGACCTGCAGCTCGCGTAGCTCGTCGGCATTCGCGGCGGCGGCGATGCGCTTGTACATGACGAGGCGCAGATGCACGTCCGGCAGGTATTCATCGGGGAGGAGCGATGCCACGTGCAGGTCGACTTCCGGCCCCTGGTGCATCGGCTGATCCAGATTCGGCACCTTGCCGGATTTCAGCGCCTTCACCGCGCGGTCCAGCATCTCCATGTACAGGGCGTAACCGATCTCCTGCATCTGGCCGCTCTGTTCCTCGCCGAGCAGCTCGCCGGCGCCGCGGATTTCCAGATCGTGCGTCGCGAGCGTGAAGCCGGCTCCGAGGTCCTCGAGCGATTCGATCGCCTCGAGACGCTTCACCGCGTCGCCCGTCATCAGGTTGCGCGGCGGCGTGAGCAGGTACGCGTACGCCTGATGGTGCGAGCGGCCGACGCGCCCGCGCAATTGATGCAGCTGCGCGAGACCGAGCTTGTCGGCCCGATCGATGATGATCGTGTTCGCGGAAGGCACGTCGATGCCGCTCTCGACGATCGTCGTACACACGAACACATTGCAGCGCTGGTGATAGAAATCGAGCATCACTTGCTCGAGCTCGCGCTCCCGCATCTGGCCGTGACCGATCGCGATGCGTGCTTCCGGCACGATCTCGGCGATCGCGCGCGCCGTCTTTTCGATCGTGTCGACGCTGTTGTGGACGAAATAGATCTGGCCGCCGCGGCGGATCTCGCGCAAGCAGGCTTCGCGAATCGTGCCGGCATCCCATTGCGACACGAAGGTCTTGATCGACAGGCGCGAGGCGGGCGGCGTGGTGATCAGCGACAGCTCCCGCAGGCCGCCCATCGCCATGTTGTGCGTGCGCGGGATCGGTGTCGCGGTGAGCGTGAGCACGTCGACTTCCGCGCGCAGCTGCTTCATGCGCTCCTTGTCCTTGACGCCGAAACGATGCTCCTCGTCGATGATGAGCAAGCCGAGGCGACTGAATTTCACGCTGCTCTGCAGCAGGCGATGCGTACCGACGACGATATCGACCGTGCCTTTCTCCAGGCCCTCGAGCACGGTGTTCATGTCGCGCGTGCTGCGAAAGCGCGACATTGATTCCACGCGTACCGGCCAATCGGCGAAACGATCGGCGAACGTCTGATAGTGCTGCTGTGCCAGCAGCGTCGTCGGCACGAGCACGACGACTTGCTTGCCGGCCTGCACCGCCACGAATGCGGCACGCAGCGCGACCTCCGTCTTGCCGAAGCCCACGTCGCCGCAGACGACGCGGTCCATCGGCTTGCCGCTGCCCAGGTCGGCGACGACTTGCCGGATCGCTTCCGCCTGATCGGGCGTCTCCTCGAACTTGAACGCATCTTCGAAGGCGCGCAGATCGTCTTCGTTCGCCGCGAGGTGCTCGCCTTGGCGCGCCGCGCGCCGTGAATACAGGTCGAGCAGCTCGGCCGCGGTATCGCGAATCTTCTGCGCGGCCTTGCGTTTCGCCTTCTGCCACGCATCGGTGCCGAGCTTGTGCAGCGGCGCGAGCTCGGGCGGCGAGCCGGTGTAGCGGGTGACGAGCTCGAGCGCCTGGACCGGCACGTAGAGCTTGTCGCCGTCGGCGTATTCGAGCACGAGGAACTCGCTCGTGAGGCCGCCGACATCCATCGTCTGCAAGCCGAGATAGCGGCCGACACCGTATTCCTCGTGGACGACCGGCGAGCCCGGGTGCAGATCGGCGAGATCGCGGATGATTTTTTCGGGATCGCGCTCCGCGCGGCGGCGGCGGCGTTCCTGGCTCGCGCGCTCGCCGAACAACTGCTCCTCGGCGATGACCGCGATGTGCGGCCGCGGCAGCAACAAGCCCGTCGCGATGGGCGCGACCGTGATCGCCAGGTCCATCGAGCCATCGCGAAAGCTTTCCCAGCTCTCGACCAGCTGCGCGGTCCTGTCGCGACGGCGCAGGAGATCGAGCAGCATCTCGCGGCGTCCGGCGGATTCGGCGGCGATCAGTGCTCGGCCCTGGAACTCGCGCAAGAACCCCTCGAGCTCGCGCGCGGGCTCTTCACTGCGCGGATCGATGCGCAGCTGCGGCGGCGGGCGCGTGCCGAAGTTCTGGTGCGGCGTGGACTGGGTGAGTGGATCGAGCTCCACGCGCGACAGCTCGATGCGCCGCAATTGAGCGAGCCGCTGTGTCAGCTCGGGCACGGGCACGAACACTTCGGTCGGCGTGAGGATCGGGCGCGTCGCATCGTGGCTGCGCTGCTCGTACCGCGACTGCACATCGCCGAACGCCTGGGCCGCCAGCGCGTCGACGTCGGCCGCGACGGCAACGAGCGTGTTCTGCGGCAGGTAATCGAACAAGGTCGCCGATGCATCGAAGAACAATGGCAGGTAGTACTCGATGCCCGCCGGCGGCGCACCTTCCGCGATCTCCTGGTAGACCGACATGCGCGTGAGATCGCCGGGGAATCGATTGCGGAAGCGGCGCTTGAAGGCTTGAATGCCTTCGGCCGTGAGCGGGAACTCGCGCGCCGGCAGCAGCCGCAGCGCATCGACCTTGTCGCCCGAGCGCTGCGTCTCCGGATCGAAGATGCGGATGCTCTCGACGTCCGCGTCGAACAGGTCGATGCGAAACGGCGTGTGGCTGCCCATCGGATACAAATCGATCAACGAGCCGCGCACCGCGAACTCGCCGGGCGCCATCACCTGTGAGCTCACGACGTAGCCGGCACCGATGAGCCGCGTGCGGAACTGTTCGAGATCGATCGTCTCGCCGACCGACAGGTCGAACGCATGCGCGTCGATGTAGGTTTGCGGCGCGAGGCGCTGCAGCAACGTCTCGAGATCGACGATGACGATGCCCCGCGTCAGCCGGGGCAGCACCGACAGCATCCGCAAACGCTGCGAGACGATGTCGGGATGGGGCGAGAACAGGTCGTACGGCAGCGTTTCCCAGGCCGGGAACTGCTCGATATACAGCCCCGGGCCGCAGAAGAATCGCAGCTCATCCTGGAAGCGCGTCGCTTGCCGCGCGTCCTGCGCGACGACGAGCAGCGGCGCCGAGGCGCGTCGCGCCGCTTCGGACAGCCACAGCGAGGTTGCGGAGCCATAGAGTTGCCCCCAGCGCACGAGCATTTGCGCTCGACTGGGCAGCAGCGGTTCGTCTAGATGGGCCATAGCAAAGTCGATCGGGTAACAAATGCACGGCGCTCGGATCGACGTCAGCGACGTCCCCGAAGCGCGCGAGAGGGTAGCATGCGGCGTTGCCACCAACGATAAAGGCCGGGACATGCCCGGCCTTTATCTACAATTCAGCAGCGAGTCAGCGGTGGCTTTGGCCTTAGGATGCGGCTTTAGGATGCGACCTTCACGACGCTATGCAAGACGCGGTTGTGCTCGAAGTAGACGACAAAGCCGGGGTAGTCCCAGCGTGTGATCGGCGGCTGACCCACGGCGGGGACGCGACTCGTCGGCGCACCAAATGCCGCTTCGACCTTTTCCATCGACATGCCGCGCGCGGGCTGATGGCCCTGGGCTTGCGGCGCCGGCGTCATCTTGAGCTCGTCGGCGTGCGCGGCCGATGCAGCCACCGAAGCGACCGCCATGAAGGTGACATGGGCAGCAACAATCCATGAATGACGGCGCATAGGGAACTCCGAAACGTCCAAAGGCCTCGGGACTCTATAGCAGCAATTACATAAGGACCAAGGCCGGGGGGGCGATTTGTTGTCGCAGTTCACACTTTGGGGGCAGGCCGTGTAGCCTTGCGCGCCCATGTTTCACCCTGTTTCCCTCTATATCGGTCTGCGCTACGTCCGCAGCCGCGGCCGCGGTTTCTTCGTCTCGTTCATCAGTTGGGTGTCGATGCTCGGCGTCTGCCTCGGCGTGGCCGCGCTGATCGTCATCATCTCTGTCATGAACGGGCTCGAGCGCGAGACGCGCACGCGCCTGCTGAGCCTCGCCTCGCACGCGACGATTGCCGGCAGCCCGCAGCAGATGCAGCACTGGCCGGCGCTTGCCGAGCAGATCCGCAACAGCGAGGGCGTCGTCGGCGTCGCGCCGTTTCTCGATCTGCAGGGCATGGTCGGGCGCGGCCGCGAGATGCGTCCCGCGATCGTGCGCGGCATCGATCCCGCGATCGAGCCGCAAGTGTCCGATTTCGGCAAGCACATGTTGTTCGGGGGCCTCGACGATCTGCAGCCGGGTCGCCAGGGAATCCTGCTGGGCGTCGGCATTGCGGAAGCGTTGGACGCGCGCATCGGCGATGAGGTGACGGTGCTGGTCCCGGTGCGCTCGGGGGCCGGCGAGGGCGCGATCGCAGGCATCGACATCCAACCGCGCATCCAGACCTTCGAGGTGCGCGGCGTGTTTCAGGTCGGTGCCGGCGAGCACGACAACACGCTCGCGCTGATCTCGTTGCAGGATGCGGCCGCGCTCGCGGAGAGCGACGGCGCGCCCGGCGGACTGCGCCTCAAATTCGCGGATATTTTCGCTGCGCCGGCGCGTACGCGGGAGATCGCGGCGCGCTTGGGCCAGGACTTCACGACGAGCGACTGGTCGATCGAGAACGCCACGTGGTTCCGCGCGGTGCGCATCGAAAAGACGATGACGTCCGTGCTGCTGATGCTCATCGTCGCGGTCGCCGCCTTCAACATCGTCGCGGCGCTCGTCATGGTCGTGAACGAAAAGCGCAACGACATCGCGATCTTGCGCACCGTCGGGATGTCGCCTCGCGCCGTCGTCGGGGTGTTCTTTACCCAGGGCATCGTGATCGGCTGGTTCGGCGCATTGCTCGGCTGCGCGCTGGGAGTGCTGCTCGCGCTCAATGTCGAAACGATCGTGCCGGCGATCGAAAACGCCCTCGGCATGCACGTCTTCGATCCCAACGTGTACTACATCACCGAGGTGCCGTCCGAAGTCCGCTGGCCGCAGGTCGCGTGGATTACCGGCATCGCCCTGTTGCTGACCGTCCTCGCGACGATCTATCCATCGCTGCGCGGGGCCGCGACCGAGCCGGCCGAGGCGCTGCGCTATGAGTGAGCGTTTCGAGCTCTTGATCGGCTGGCGGCACTTGCGCGCGAATCGCGGCCGCGGCTTCGTGTCGTTCATCGCGGCGATCTCGATGGGCGGAGTCGCACTCGGGGTCGCAGTGCTGATCGCCGTGTTGTCCGTCATGAACGGCTTCGAGCTCGAGCTGCGGACTCGCATCCTGAGCTTGATGCCGCACGCCACGATCACGGCGTTCGGCGATGGTCTCGCCGACTGGCAGGGGGTCGCCGAGCGCGCCCGGAGGAACCCGGAAGTGCTCGCCATCGCGCCGTACATCGAGGAGCAGGCGTTGTTGATCGCCGGCGGCGAAAGCGCGGGCGTGGCGGTCACCGCGATCGTGCCGGAGCTGGAGCGCGGAGTCTCGGAGCTGCCCGCGAAAATGAAGCAAGGCTCGTTCGAAGACTTGCGGCCGGGCGAGTACGGCATCGTGCTCGGCGCGGAGCTCGCGAACAAGTTGCAGGTCGGTGTCGGGGATCGGGTCGTGATGGCGACATCCCAGCCGATCGTCACGCCGGCGGGCGTGATGGCACGCATGCGCGGTTTCAAGGTCCTCGGCACGTTCGCCTCGGGGTTGTACGAGTTCGATCGCAACTTCGCGTACATCCACATGGCGGATGCGGCAAAGCTCTATCGGAAGGGCGATCAAGTCACCGGATTGCGTCTCAAGGTGGACGACATCTTCGCGGCGCCTCGCATCGTGGAGCAGGTGGCGCGATCGCTCGGGGGCGGCGGCTGGTACGTCAACAACTGGACGAACAAGAACGCGAACTTCTTTCACAACATCCAGCTCGCGAAGTCGATGTTCTTCATCATCCTGCTGATGGTCGTCGCGGTCGCGGCGTTCAACATCATCTCCACGCTCGTCATGGTCGTGAAGGACAAGCGCGCGGACATCGCGATCCTGCGTACGATGGGCGCGACGCCGCGCAGCATTCTCGGCATCTTCATGACGCAAGGCATCGGCATCGGCGTGATCGGCACGCTGGTCGGTGTCGCGGCCGGCGTGCTGCTCGCGATGAATCTCGAGTCGATCGTGCACGGGCTCGAGGCGCTGCTGAACACGCGATTCCTCAATGCCGAGGTGTACAACATCAGCGATCTGCCGGCGCACGTCTCCTGGTCCGACGTCGCGAAGATCGCGGGCGTCGCATTCTTTCTGTGTCTCGTCTCGACGCTGTATCCCTCCTGGCGGGCGGCGCGCACGCAGCCCGCGGAAGCGCTGCGCCACGAATGATCAACCCGAAGGCTCCTCGAATGGCGTCCACCGAATCGTCCCCCGTCCTGGCGTGCAGCCAGCTCGTGAAAACCTTTCAGCAGGGAGAAGCCACCGTCGAGGTGTTGAAGGGCGTCGAGCTCAGCGTCGAGCGCGGGGAGCGCCTGGCGATCATCGGCGCGTCCGGCTCCGGCAAGACGACGCTGCTGCAATTGTTGGGAGGTCTGGATCTGCCGACGTCCGGTTCCGTGGCGATCGCCGGTCAGCGCATCAACGAGCTGAGCGATGCCGAGCGCGGGCTGCTGCGCAATCGCGCGCTCGGCTTCGTCTATCAGTTCCATCATCTGCTGCCCGAGTTCACCGCGCTCGAGAACGTATGCATGCCGCTGCTGATCCGGCGCACGCCCATCGACGAAGCGCGCACGCGTGCGACGCAGCTGCTGGAGCGCGTGGGACTCGGCGCGCGTCTGCAGCATCGCCCAAGTCAATTGTCGGGCGGCGAGCGGCAGCGCGCCGCCGTCGCGCGCGCGCTCGTCACGCAACCGCCGATCGTTCTCGCGGACGAGCCGACGGGCAACCTGGATGGCGCGAACGCGCGAGCCGTGTTCGAGCTCATGCTCGAATTGAATCGCGAGCTCGGCACGGCCCTCGTGATCGTCACCCATGCGCCGGAGCTCGCGGCTCGCATGCAACGCACGCTCACGCTTCAGGACGGACGCTTGGTCTGACCCTTGGCCGAGTTCGGCCGGCGCTCGCGATACCTCGCGACGAGCGTGAGGTGCCACAGGCCTCCGAGCACGATGTAGCCCGCGGCGGCGGCGGCGAGGCCCATCGCGAGGCAGCCGAGCAGGAACGGCTTCCATATCGGCAGCAGCTCGGTCGTGAACCACTGCCAGCTCATTTCGAAGTGGATCGGATCGCGCGGCACCATGAGCAGGGCGCAGCCGACCCAGTAGGCGAACACGAACATCGGCACCATCGTCAGCGGATTGGCGAGGAAAGTGCCGACGACGGCGGCGGGAATGTTCAACCGCAGGAGCAGCGCGAACGCGGTCGCGAGCAGCGCGTGAATCGGGATCGGCACGAACGCGAGGAACAGGCCGAGTGCGAACGCGCGCGTGACGTTGTGGCGGTTCAAGCTCCAGTACGCCGGATTCTCCAGCCAGGCCGCGAACGGGCGCATGAACCAGCGCGCCTTCCAACGATGGCGTTGTCGACTCAAGGGTTTGAAGACGCGTCGCGGCATGCTTTGACGGCTCAGCGGATTTGCGCGGACAATGGTTCCGTGAACCGCGCGCTCACGCAAGCGAGTCACGAATTGCGCTCAGGGACGAGGCGCCAGGGAGGCGCGCATGTGGCGAATCGGAATCGCGTTGGTCGCTGGCCAGTGTGTAGTTCATTCATTGCCGTCGCTGCCGGCGCTGTGGCCGTATGGCCTACTGCTCGTGCTCGCCTGCGTGCTTGCGAGCGTTTTCCGTGCATTCGTCCTTGTTGCGCTCGTGTTCGGCGCGGGGTGGGCGTGGGTACACGCGCAACTGCGCTTGAGCGATGACCTGCCGAGCGCGCTCGAAGGGCGCGACCTCGTCGTCGCTGGCCGCATCGCCTCCATAGTCGACACGACGGCGCTCGATCCGCAGTTCGAATTCGCTGTCGCGCATGCGGAGGAAGCCCGGATGCCGGCGCGGCTGCGCCTGGGATGGTACGACGCGACCGAACGGCCGCAGGCGGGCGAGTCGTGGCAACTCGTCGTGCGATTGAAGCGGCGTAACGGCTTCGCGAACCCTGGCGGATTCGACTACGAGGGCTACTTGTTTCGCGCCGGAATCGGCGCGACGGGCTACGTGCGCGCGGATGCCCGCAACGTGAAGCTCGACGTGGGCGCGGACGATGTGGTGTTGCGAGCGCGCGCGTGGCTCGCCGAGCGCATCGCGCTCGCGCTCGACGACTCGCCCATGCTCGGCATCGTGCAAGGGCTCGCGGTCGGCGATACACAAGCGATGCGGCCCGAGCACTGGCGCGTGTTCGCGGCGACGGGAACGTCGCATCTGATGGCGATCTCGGGATTGCACATCAGCATGGTCGCGGCGCTCGCGGCATGGCTCGGCGGTGGCATCGCGCGCCTGCCGCAGGCGCAGCGCTGGCGAATCACTGCCATTCACGGGCAAGCCATCGCCGGCATCGGTGCCGCGCTGGGCTATTCGCTGCTCGCGGGCATGTCCGTGCCGACTCAACGCACGCTCGTGATGCTGTGCATCTACTTCGCGGCGCGCTGGCGCCGACGCACGCTCGGTATCGCCAACGCGCTCGGCCTGGCGCTCGTCGGCGTCATGCTCGTCGATCCGTTCGCGCCGCTATCCGTCGGCGCCTGGCTGTCGTTCGGCGCGGTCGCGATCATCGTGCTCGCAACCGGGGGGCGGCTCCGGCGCGAGCAGCCCCTTGCCAACTTCGCGCGCGTGCAATGGGCAGTCACGGTCGGGTTGCTGCCGATTCTCGTGCTGGCGTTCGGCGGCATGTCGCTGATCTCGCCCGTGGCGAACGCGATTGCCGTGCCCCTGTTCACGCTCGTCGTCGTGCCGCTCGTGCTGCTGGGAACGGCGGTCGCATGCCTGTCGCTCGAGGCGGGCGGTGTGCTGTTGCAGTGGAGCGCGCAGCTGCTCCAGCTCGCGTGGCCGGCGATGGAGTGGTGCGCGGGGCTGCCGGTGTCGATGTGGTACGTCCCACAAATGCCGTGGGTGCATCACGTACTGCTCGCGCTCGGCGCGCTGTTGCTCGTGCTCCCGGGCGCGCTCCCGCTGCGGTGTGCGGCGATCGTCCTGTGCCTGCCCGCCGCGCTGTACCAGCCGCCGCTGCCCGCCCCCGGCGCGTACGAGCTCGTCGTGCTGGACGTCGGTCAGGGACTCGCGGTCGTGGTTCGTACGCGGACGAGGACGCTCGTCTACGACGCAGGCCCCGCGTTTCGCACGGGACGCGATACGGGCGAGTTGGTCGTGCTGCCGTACTTGCGCCATCGCGGCGTGCGTGTGATCGATCGGCTCGTGATCAGTCACGGCGACTTGGATCACGAGGGCGGGGCGCGATCCTTGCTGCTCGGCATGCCGACGCGCTCCGTGCTCGTTGGAGCTTCGGTCGAGAACCGACCGGACGCAGCGCGCTGCTCGCGCGGCCAACGATGGTCGTGGGATGGAGTCGAGTTCGAGATTCTGCATCCCGACACGGACTTCGTCGCGAGGAACGACAACGACACGTCCTGTGTGTTGAAAGTGACCGGCGAGGGCGGTACGGCGCTCATCACTGGCGATATCGAAGCGGCCGCCGAAGCCACGCTGCCGGCGGAGTCCATCAGCGCCGATCTCGTCGTCGTCGCACATCACGGCAGCGCCAGCTCGTCGAAGGCGCCGTTCATCGCGGCGACCGGAGCGCGCCTGGCGCTCGTGTCCGCGGGCTATCGCAATCGGTGGAGCTTTCCCAGGCCCGAGGTCGTCGCGCGCTGGCGCGCGGCCGGCGCCGAGGTCGTCGCGACGATCGACAGCGGCGCCATCGAGGCCAGCGTGCGGCCGCAGGAGCGGATCGTCATCCGCCGGTATCGCAGCGAGCACAGGCGCTACTGGTCGGCGCGCTGACGTGCAAGATCGGCTGCTGGCGCCATCAGGAAGGGGCCCGGCAGCGCCGTACGGCGGGCTCGCAGGCAGGCTTACTTCGAAGGCAAAGCTGCTAGTATGCGCGCCGAAAACCGGATGTCTGGATGACGCAGCGACACCATGTTTGAAATCGTGAAAGCCGGCGGCCCCATCATGGTGCCGATCATCCTTGCTTCGATCGTCGCCGCGGCCATCTTTCTCGAACGTTTGTGGACCCTCCAGCAAGGCCGCGTATTGCCGGCCGAGCTCACCGAAAAGGTCTGGAAGTGGGTCGAGCAGCGGCAGATCCAGGACAAGCACATCGTCGCGCTCCAGCAGAATTCGCCGCTCGGCAAGATCCTCGCGGCCGGCCTCGCGAATCGTCATCGCGAGCGAAGCATCATCAAGGAAGCGATCGAGGACACGGGCCGCCATGTCGTGCACGAGCTCGAGCGCTTCATCGGCACGCTCGGCACGATTGCCTCGATCTCACCGCTGATGGGACTGCTCGGCACGGTCGTCGGCATGATCCGCACGTTCAACGCGATTCAGACCGAAGGCATTGGCGACCCGGCCGCGCTCGGCGGCGGCATCGCGGAGGCCCTCATCACGACGGCCGCGGGCCTGACGGTCGCGATCCCGGCACTGCTCGGCTACAAGTACCTGCGCGGACGCGTCGATCGCCTCGTCGTCCAGATGGAAAAGGAGTCGATCAAGCTCGTGCAGGCGATGGAAGTCCAGCAGTCGGACTCGCCGCAGCGATGAACCTGCGCCCGCGTCCGCAAGAAGAGCCGGATCTGAATCTCACGTCCCTCATCGACGTTGTCTTGCTCCTGCTGATCTTTTTCATGGTCTCCACGACATTCGTCGACGAGTCGCGCCTCAAGATCGTATTGCCGCAGGCCGGTGCGCAACCGGCGCCGGAGCAGCAGCGCGATCCGATCGAGATCGCCGTCACGGCGAGCGGCGAATTCCGCGTCGACGGCAAGACGCTGCTGAACACGAGTCCCACGACATTGTCGGCGGCGGTCACGCAGCTGGCGGGGGAGCGGCGCGATCTGCCGATCACGATCCGCGCCGACGCGCGCGCGACGCACCAGGCGGTGGTCACGGCAATGGACGTCGTCGGTCGCCTGGGCTTTCGCGCGATCAACATCGCGACCGTCAACGAGCCCGCCGCTCCGGCCAGCCGGTAGTCGACATGCCACCGATCGAGCGCGGAGCGAAACTGCCGATCTCTGGAAATGCGTGGGCGATCTACCTGCGCCTGCTGGGCTATCTGCGGCCGCATCGTGGCGTGTTCGCGCTCGGCCTGCTCGGCGCGGTGTTGTTCTCGACGAGCATGGTGCTGTTCAGCGCCTTCGCGAAGGAATTCGGTGACGGTACGTTCGTCCAGCGCGACCCGCGCACGATCGTCTGGCTGCCGGTTGCGTTGATCGGCTTGTTCTTGCTGCGCGGTCTCGGGGACTTCACGCAGACGTTCTGCATGGGCTATGTCGGGCGGCGCATCGTGAAGAAGCTGCGCGGCGAGATCTTCGAGCGTGCGCTGCATCTGCCGGTCGGCTATTACGACCGCAGCTCGAGCGCCGTCCTGCTGTCGCGCCTCACGTTCAATACCGAGCAGGTCGGTTCGGCCGCGACGGATGCCGTGACCGTCAGCGTGCGCGAAACGTTGACGATCGTCGGCTCTATTTCGTACATGCTGATCGTCATCAATCCGAAGCTCACGTTGATCGCGCTCACCATGGGGCCGCTGATCGGCTGGCTCGTGTCGATCATCAACAAGAAATTCCGCCGCTACAGCCGCCGCATCCAGGAATCGATGGGCGACATCACGCGCGTCGCGAAGGAGAGCCTCGAGGCGCCGCGCGTCATCAAGGTCTACAACGCGCAGGACTATCAGAATCGCCAGTTCGAGTCGGTCAACGAGCACAACCGGCGCTCGAACATGCGGCTCGTGCTGACGCGCGGCTTGTCGAATCCGATCGTGCAGATGGTGACGATCATCGGCTCCTCTTTCGTGCTCTCGATCGCGATCTCGGAGGCAATCTCCGGCGAGATGTCGATGGGCGATCTGATGGCATTCCTGGTCGCGCTCGTGAACATCGCACAGCCGCTGCGCAGCCTCGTGAACGTCACCGGACCGATCCAGCAGGGCATCGCGGCGGGCGAGAGCATTTTCGAGCTGCTCGACGAAACGCCGGAGCCGGTCGGCGGCACGACGATCGCGCACCGGGTGCGCGGCGAGGTGCAATTCGATCACGTGTCCTTCTCCTATCCCACCGGCAAGGGCGTGGCGTTGCGGGACATCGATCTGACCCTCGCCGCGGGCGAGATGGTCGCGATCGTCGGACGTTCGGGTAGCGGCAAGTCCACGCTCGTGAATCTGCTGCCGCGGTTCTATGACGCGGATAGCGGTGTCGTGCGCATCGACGGTGTCGATGTTCGCGACTACGAGTTGCGCAGCCTGCGCGAGCAGATCGCGGTCGTGAGCCAGGACGTCGTGCTGTTCAACGACACGATTCGCGCGAACATCGCGTTCGGGCGCGACGTGCCGCTCGCGGAGATCGAGCAGGCGGCCAGTGCCGCGCACGTGATGGAGTTCGTCAAGGACCTGCCACTCGGTCTCGACACGATCGTCGGCGATCGCGGCGTGCTGCTGTCGGGCGGCCAGCGGCAGCGCATCTCGATCGCGCGGGCGCTGTTGAAGAACGCGCCGATCCTGATTCTGGACGAGGCGACGTCCGCGCTCGACACCGAGGCGGAGCGCATCATTCAGCGGGCGCTCGAGGATCTGATGCAGAACCGGACGACGCTCGTCATCGCGCATCGCTTGTCGACCGTCGAGAAGGCGGACCGCATCTTCGTGATGGACGACGGCCGCATCGTCGAGTCCGGCTCGCACGCGGAGCTCATCGCTCGCAACGGTCAGTACGCGGCGTTGCATCGCATGCAGTTCAATGCATGAGCCTCGATCGGACTCTGCAGCGCGTCTGGTATGAGCGGGCGCCGCTCGCATTATTTCTCCTGCTGACGCCGCTGTCCTGCCTGTTCGCCGTGATCGCCGCGGCGCGGCGCTTCGCGTATCGCATCGGTGTGCTGCGCGCGGAGCGCGTGGCGTGTCCCGTGCTGGTCGTCGGCAACGTGTCCGTGGGCGGCACGGGCAAGACCCCGCTCGTGATCTGGATCGCCGAGCGCCTGGCGGCAAGCGGTCGCACGGTCGGCATCGTCACGCGGGGCTACGGCGGCCGCGGCACGCAGTGGCCGAAGGAGGTGGTCGCGAACACGGCCGCGGATGAGGTGGGCGACGAGGCCGTGCTGCTTGCCCTGCGGACGGGCGCCGTCGTCGTCGCGGGGCCGGACCGCGTCGCTGCCGCGCGCCGGGCCATTGCGCTCGGGGCAAACGTCATCGTGTCGGACGACGGGCTGCAGCACTATCGCTTGGCGCGCGATGCAGAGATCGTCGTGATCGACGCGCGGCGCGGTTTCGGCAATCGCTGGCTGCTGCCGGCGGGCCCCCTGCGTGAGCCTGTCTCGCGGCTGGGGCGGGCGGACATCGTCGTCGAGTCGGTTCGCTCACGCACGCCGACCCGGACCCAGGCCGATAGCATTGTTGCCGAGCATTCACTGCGCGCTGCCGTGAATCTGCGGACCGGGGAACGGCGTCCGCTCGCGGATTTCGCCGGTGTCAGGGTTCATGCGATCGCCGGCATCGGTCATCCAGAGGCATTCTTCGCCATGTTGCGCGGGTACGGACTCGATCTCGATGCGCGCGCGCTCGCCGATCACGCGCAGCTAGCGGCCGCGGACGTCACTTTCGCGGATGAGGCGCCCGTGCTGATGACGGAGAAAGATGCCGTAAAATGCCGCGCGTTCGCGAGCGAACGTCATTGGGCCGTGCCGCTGACCGTCCGCTTCAGCGACAGCGATGAGCGGCGGTTGACCGCCGTGCTGAACGAGCTCGTCGCGAGCCGCGCAACCCTTCATGTTCACGAGTGACGCATCATGACTCTCGACACCAAGCTGCTCGACATTCTCGCTTGCCCGATCTGTAAGGGGCCGCTGCAGTATTCGAAGCAGCAGGCAGTGCTCGTGTGCCGTGCCGATCGGCTTGCGTTTCCGGTCCGTGACGGCATTCCGGTCATGCTCGAAGACGAGGCGCGGCGCCTGGAGCCGATGGACCCGCTGCTGCAGGATTGAGCCGCGCATGAGCTACAAGGTCGTCATCCCGGCGCGTTATGGGTCGACGCGTCTGCCCGCCAAGGCGATCGCGATGATCGCGGGCCGGCCGATGATTCAGTGGGTCGTCGATGCCGCGCGGCGCAGCGGCGCGACGGAGGTGCTCGTGGCAACCGACGACGAGCGCGTCGCCGCGGTCGTGGATTCGCGCGCCAGTGTCGTCATGACGAGCGAGGCACATCCGTCCGGGACGGACCGCATCGCCGAGGTCGCGACGGCGCGCGGGTGGAGCGATGCCGAGATCGTCGTCAACGTGCAGGGCGACGAGCCACAGCTGCCGCCCGCATTGATCGATCAAGTCGCGCAGCTCCTCGCGAGCGATGCGGGCGCCGATCTCGCCACGCTGAGTACGCCGATCACCTCGCTCCAGGAATTCCTGGACCCGAACGTCGTGAAAGTCGTCGCCGGCAGCGATCGCGCCGCACTGTATTTCAGCCGCGCGCCAATTCCCTGGCATCGCGACGGCGCGCGTCAAGGTCTCCTGAGTCAGACGAGCATTCTGGGCGCGCAGCGGCACCTCGGCATTTACGCCTATCGCGTTGCAAGCCTGCGCCGCATGACGGCACTGTCACCGAGCAGCCTCGAGGTGACGGAAAAGCTCGAGCAGTTGCGCGCGCTGCAGGCGGGCATGCGTATTCTCGTCGCGGAGGCGAGCACGCGGCCCGGCAGCGGCGTGGATACAGAGCACGACCTGCAACGCGTGCGCGCCGCGCTCGAGCGTGCTTCAGCGGGCGCGTGAGCCTTCTCGATGAGTTCCGTCCAGTCGAGACGACAGGACTCGTCCTCGCGTCCTCGTGGTCGCTACCCGCGGTAGGGAGTTGTCCGAGCCGTCCGCGAGCGTCCGTATCCGCTTGACGATGGGAGGGCCGCTGGCCACGCTTTTCCCAACGTTGGGAGGAGTGGGCCATGCGCATCCTGTTCGTTTGTATGGGCAACATCTGCCGTTCGCCGACGGCGGAAGGCGTTTTTCGTCGCGCGCTTCAGGAGCGGGCGCCGCATCTCGGGGTCGAGATCGACTCGGCGGGCACGCACGACTATCACATCGGCAAAGCGCCCGACGCGCGGGCGAGGGCAGCCGCGAGCCGGCGCGGCATCGACCTCTCGCAGTTGCGCGCGCGGCAGGTCGCCCCGCAGGATTTTGCGCACTTCGATCTGATTCTCGCGATGGACGAGGACAATGTCCGCGAGCTCAGGGCGCGTGCCCAGCGCCAGTATCACGAACGTATTCGACTGCTGATGGAGTTCGCGCCGCGCGCGGCACGCAGCGCGGTCCCCGACCCTTACTACGGCGGCGAGCAGGGATTCGAGGAGGTGCTCGATTTGCTCGAAGAGGCGGCGGAGGGATTGATCGACGAGCTGCTGGCGCGATCGGGCGCCACCAGAACGCGCTAGCGCTGTACGAGCGATGAAAATGAGAAGGGAGCCTTACGGCTCCCTTCTCGTCTACGGTGCGTCGACGCTCACTCGTTGCGAGGCGTCGAGCCGCCGCTACCCCAGGACGTCGAGCCGCTGCTCGGTCCGGATGACCAGACCGTGAAGCTCTTCGTGTCCGACGCAGCCGGGGGGCTATGGCTTTGCTCCGGCGCGCTCTCCGGTCGCGGACGAGGGGCCTCCGCTGCGGCCGCCGCTGCGGGTGGCAGATCCAGCGGCTGCTGCCCGCCAGACCGCCGCTCCGGCTTCGGGCCGGACTCTGCGGTGGCGGCGCCTGGCATGCCTGCGTCCGCGTCCGAGCCGCCGCTGCCGTGCTCTGCGGCGCCTTGGGCGCCCTCATCGCCACGACCGCGTCCACGCCGACGGCGTCCGCGTCGGCCGCGACCCGTCCGTTCGCCGCGTTCGCCACGCTGACCGTCGGCCGCGGGTGCGCCGTCCGGACGTGGGGCGGATTCAGCGCGCTGCGCGGCGGGTGCGTTCGCCGCAGGCGCATTCGCCGGGGCAGGTTGCTGCTGCTGACGGTGCTGACCGCCTTGCTGCTGACGCGAGTGCTCGTGACGAGCCTCGCCGCCCTCGCGTGGCTTGCGGTCCGCCTGCTGCTCGCGGCGTTGCTCCTGCTGTGCCGGCTTGTCCTTCGCGTCGCCACGGCCGCGAGAGCGGTCGCGGTCGCGCTCGCCGCGTTGCTCGCGGCCGTAACGGTCGCGCCCGCGCTGTTGGCGGCTGTCGCCGCGCTCGCGACGCGCCTGGGGGTCGCGCTGGGGGCGCTTTTCGCTGCGAGCCTCCGGCGTCGGCGCCGCGGCTCCGGCGCCGCCGAAAAGGAATCGCCACAAGCGCACGAAGATGCCGATCTGCTGCGGTTGTGGCGCTGCGGCGACGGGGCGCTCTTCCGCGACGCTCGGCGGAGGCGGCAGTGACGGGATGACCGACGACACGACGGCTGGCGTCGGCGGCGCCGCGACCTTTTCCTTCGCGGCGGCCTCTTCCGCGGCGACGACCGGCGCGACTGGAATCAGATGGCTGGTCGTGCTGTTCTCCATCAAGCCCGCTTCATCGTCGCGGACACGGCGGATTTCGTACGCGGGCGTCTCGATGTACTTGTTCGGCACGAGCACGATCTGCGCATTGCTCTTCGCTTCGATATTGTTGAGCCACTCGCGTTTCTCGTTCATGAGATACGTCGCGACCTCGACAGGCAGCTGAGCGACGACCTTGACGGTGCGGTCCTTACGGGCTTCTTCGCCGATCAGGCGCAACAGTGCGAGCGCGAGCGACTCGACCCCGCGAATCGTGCCCATGCCGCTGCAGCGCGGGCAGGTGACGTGCGCGGCCTCGCCGATCGACGGGCGCAGCCGCTGGCGCGACAGCTCGAGCAGGCCGAAGCGCGAGATGCGCCCGATCTGAATGCGCGCGCGATCCTGTTTCACGGCATCGCGCATGCGGTCTTCGACGGCACGCTGATTTTTCTGCGACTCCATGTCGATGAAGTCGATGACGATGAGGCCGCCCAGATCGCGCAGACGCAGCTGACGGGCGATTTCATCGGCGGCCTCGAGGTTCGTGTTGAGTGCCGTCGTTTCGATGTCGCTGCCGCGGGTCGCGCGCGCCGAGTTGATGTCGATGGACACGAGCGCCTCGGTCGGGTCGATCACGATCGAGCCGCCGGAGGGCAGATTCACCTTGTGCGAATGCGCGGACTCGATCTGGTTTTCGATCTGGAAGCGCGTGAACAGGGGTACGGGGTCTTCGTACAGCTTCAATTTCCGGAGGCTCGCCGGCATGAAGCGCTGCATGTACTGCTGCGCCTCCGCGAACACCTCCTGGCTGTCGATCAGGATCTCGCCGATATCGTCGGACAGGTAGTCGCGCAGCGCGCGGATGATCGCCTTCGATTCCTGGTAGATCAGGAATGGAGCAGGGCGCCCTTCCGCTGCTTGGGAAACGGCGTTCCAGACTTCCTTCAGGTTATCGAGATCCCACTGCAGCTCCTCGGCGGAGCGGCCGACGCCGGCAGTGCGCACGATCGCGCCCATGCTGTCGGGAATCTGCACCTGATCGAGCGCTTCGCGCAGCTGCTCGCGATCTTCGCCTTCGATTCGCCGCGACACGCCGCCCGCGCGAGCGTTGTTCGGCATCAGCACCAGAAAGCGGCCGGCGAGGCTGATGAAGGTGGTGAGCGCGGCGCCTTTGTTGCCGCGTTCTTCTTTTTCGACTTGAACGATCAGCTCCTGGCCTTCTTCCAGGAGCTCGCGGATATTCATCCGTCCGCCGGACGGCTGCGACTTGAAGAACTCCTTCGAGACTTCCTTGAGCGGCAAGAAGCCGTGGCGCTCGGCGCCATAATCGACGAAGCACGCCTCGAGACTCGGCTCGACGCGCGTGATGCGTCCTTTGTAAACGTTGGCTTTCTTCTGCTCCTTCGACGGTATTTCGACGTCTAGATCGTAGATTCGTTGTCCATCAACCAGTGCGACGCGCAACTCCTCTTCTTGGGTTGCGTTGACGAGCATTCGCTTCATGAGGCCCTTCTGATAGTTCGAAAAGGACCGCGAGATCGCGCAAGGCGGCTGCCGGCGCAGGAGCAAAAGATAGATCGGGCTTGTGGGTCATCCGATGGTTACCGGCGCGTCATCGTCACCGTATCTGGTCACGCGCTCTTTTTGATCCTGAACGAGCTCGCCCATCCGTACGCTTTGCGGCAACCCAGATCCCGAGTTGCGGGTCTGGCATCGCCGTTCGCGGCCGAGCGATGGTCCGCTCGAAGAGCTGTCGGCTGAAGGAACTTGGAACGATGCGGTCGCTTCGCAGACCCTTTCGAGCGCTGAGCCGGAGCTTCACTCCAACGGCCGCGCGAACATCGTCGCTTGAGAATCTTCAGTGAGACAGGTTCTTGCGGAACCAACTAAGATGCAGCGCTTTGCGGACGTGGCCTCGCCGCGCTGCGTTGGTTGCCGTGCCCGCGAGCTTGAGTGTTAGCCGCGGACACGAGCTGAAAGCGGGCCGGAATATAGCAGGCCATCTTTGTTCAATCAACGGCTTACGTACGTTTCGCAGTCCAGATCCCGAAAATGCCCTCAGAGTCCGATCGATCCCATTCGAACGCATCCGCCGCGGAACCCGCCCGTGCAGTGAGCCACCTCGTCGCCGAGAGCGGCGATGAAGGACAGCGCATCGATAATTTCCTGATGCGAGTGCTGAAGAACGTGCCACGCACGCTCGTGTACCGCATTTTGCGGACAGGCGAGGTGCGCGTGAACGGCGGACGCGTGAAGCCGGATCACCGACTCGCGTCGGGAGATCGAGTTCGCGTGCCGCCGGTAACGACGAAACCGAGGGAGCAGGCGGCGGCGCCCTCGCGATCGCTGCGCGAGCTCATCGCGAACGCCGTGATTTACGACGACCGCGATCTGATCGTCATCAACAAGCCGGCCGGGGTCGCGGTGCATGGCGGCAGCGGGCTCACGCACGGCGTGATCGAGACGCTGCGAGTCCTTCATCCAGAGCTCAAGGAGCTCGAGCTCGTGCACCGACTCGATCGCGACACGAGCGGTTGCCTGTTGGTCGCGAAGCGCCGTGCCGCGCTGCGCGAGCTGCATCGATCGCTGCGAGAGCGCGAGATGCAGAAGCACTATCGAGCGCTCGTCGTCGGGCGTTGGCCCTTCGGTCGCAAGACGATCGATCTGCCGCTCAAGACGAATTTGAAGCAGGGCGGCGAGCGCGTCGTTCGCGTCCATCCAGAGGGGCAGCACGCGATTTCGACGTTCGAGCCGCTGCAGCAGTTCGGCAAGCTCGCGACGTTGCTCGACGTGAAGATCGGCACGGGGCGCACGCATCAGATTCGCGTCCACGCGGCCCACGCGGGGCATGCGATCGCCGGTGACGACAAATACGGCGATCGCGAGCGCGATCAGGCGCTGAAGCCCTACGGGCTCAATCGCATGTTCCTGCACGCCCACTCGCTCTCCTTCACGCGGCCTGGCACGACGGAGATGTTCGAGGTCACGGCGCCGCTCCCGCAGGAGCTGCAGGATGTGCTGGATCGGCTTGCGGCGGCGACTGGCGGGAAGGCGAGGAACTCCTAACCCTAGCCGACGAAGAGCCCCACGCCTGAGCGACGAAGAGCCCCCACCCCTGACCCTCCCCCGCTGCGCGGGGGAGGGGGGCAGCTCCTGCGCTCGCGAAGTCGGGCTCCTGCCCAGCGGAGTAGGTTGAGGCCGTCTTTAATTTAGGGGAGGGCGAAGCCGCCGCGGCGCAACGACCCGGCCAGCCAGATCAGCGGCAAACCGATCAGCGCGGTCGGATCCTGGGATTCGATGCGATCGAACAGCGTGATGCCGAGGGCTTCGGCCTTGAACCCACCGGCGCAATTCACAGGCCGCTCGCGCGCGACATAGCGCTCGATCTCCTCGTCGGTGAGCTTGCGGAAATGCACGGTCGTGATGTCTAGATGGCTCTCGTTCGACCCGGTATCGCTGTGCACGACATTGACGGCCGTGTGGAACGCGAGGCGCTGGCCGCTCAGCATCTTGAGCTGTTCGATGCAACGCTCGGGATTACCCGGTTTGCCGATGATCTCGCGCCCGAACAGCGCGACCTGATCGGAGCCGATCACGATGCTGCCGCGATGGCGGTGGGCGACGGCGTCGGCTTTCGCTCTGGCGAGCCGATTCGTCAGATCGACGGGCGTTTCGCCCGGCAGCGGCGTCTCGTCGACATCCGGGGCGGCGACCGTGAACCGAAGCCCCAATCGCTCGAGCAATTGCCGCCGATAGGGCGAGGTCGAGGCAAGAACGAGGCGCGGGCTTGAGGCGGATGCTGAAGTCGATTTCATGAGGCGTGTTCGCGGCCGGTGCATGCCGGACCGATCCCTTCGAAAACAAGCATTTAACCGGGTTCTTTCTTTGACAGCCAGGGGGGTCGTGGCTAGTATACGCGCCCCATGTTGCGGCCCCCGGGTCCTAAGACCGACGATTTCGTTGACGCCTCTGTCCAAGCACACGGCAGCGGCACCATTGAGCGAAGCTTTCGAGCCTCGCAGCTGCCTCGTGTGTGCGAGGCGGGTATCGTCGAGCCTGCCGATATCCATCTCACGGTGCGCTTTTCGAACGTCGAAGGGCATGTCGCGATGGACGGATCGCTGCGTGGCCGCGTCACGATGACCTGTCAGCGGTGCATGCAGCCGGCGCCGGTCGAGATCGAGGATGAGTTTCAGCTCATGATCGTCGACAGCGAAGCCGAGCGTGTGGAGCGGGAGGCCGCGGGTGGCAGCTACGAGCCCATCGTCGCCGATCCCGCGCGGCTCGATACGCGCTGGCTCGCGGAGGAGCAGACGCTGCTTGCCGTGCCGCTCGTGGCGAAGCACGCCGACGAGACGTGCGCGAGCGGCGTTGCGGCGCCTGCGGCGGCGACGGAACAGAACGGGGCCCAACGCCCCTTTGCGGATTTGCGAAAGTTGCTGCGCGATCGGTGATTGCGCGGCAGGTGCACAGGAAACAGGGCGGAAGGCAGAAGTCCGCCGCTTCGATTGAGACCTTCATTACTCGAGAGTACGTGTCATGCCAGTTCAAAAGAGCCGAAAGACCCCGTCGAAGCGTGGAATGCATCGTTCGCATGACGGTTTGGACCGCCCTGCGTTGTCGGTCGATCCGACGTCCGGAGAGACGCATTCGCGCCACCGCATCACGCCCGATGGCTTCTATCGCGGCAAGAAGGTGCTGACGACTCGCGACAAGAACGACAACGAATAGCGGCTCGCGGCCGAGCATCGTTTGGAAGGAGTGCCGCCTCGTGCGGCACTTCGTTTTTGGCAGCTCTCGCGCCTCGTGCGCTTCACTGCATTCGGAACTCACTCCGTCGAGCACCTTGGCGAACAAGAACACCGTAACGATTGCCATCGATGCCATGGGCGGCGACCACGGCCCAAGCATCACCGTGCCTGCCGCTCTCGAAGCGGTGCGCCACGACCCTGATCTCAACGTCATTCTCGTCGGCTTGGGCGAACCGCTGCGCGCGGCGCTCGGCAACGGTGGGCGGGCGTTAGGCAGCCGGGTCGTCGTGCGCGAGGTGAGTCAGGTCGTCGGCATGGACGAGAAGCCGCAGGACGCGTTGCGTAAGAAGAAGGATTCTTCGATGCGCGTGGCCATCGACCTGGTCAAGGCCGGCGAGGCGAACGCCTGCGTGAGCGCCGGCAACACTGGCGCCCTCATGGCGACCGGCCGTTTCGTGCTGAAGACGATTGCGGGCATCGATCGTCCCGCCATCATCTCGCGCATTCGCGCCCGTCACGGGCACACGCACATGCTCGATCTCGGCGCGAATTCCGAATGCACGGCGCTGCATCTGTTTCAGTTCGCCGTCATGGGCTCCGTCGTCGCCTCGGACATGCATGGCATCGAGCGGCCGCGCATCGGCGTGTTGAATATCGGCGAGGAGGAGATGAAGGGCGACAGTGTCGTGCAGGAGACCGCGAGGCTGCTGACCGCGAGCACCTTGAACTACGTCGGCTTCGTGGAGGGCGACGACATCTTCTCAGGCGAGTGCGACGTCATCGTCACCGACGGATTTACCGGCAATGTCGCGCTGAAATCGATCGAAGGGCTCGCGAAAATGATCGTCGGGATGGCCAAGGAAGAGTACACGCGCAACCCGTTGCGCTACTTGAGCGCCATTGCTTCGTGGCCCGTGTTGCGCTCGCTCCGGCGCGAAATGGACCCGCGCGCCTACAACGGGGCCAGCATGGTCGGGCTCGCGGGCGTCGTCATCAAGAGCCATGGGAGCGCCGACGCCGTGTCCTTTCGGAATGCGATACGGGTTGCGATCATGGAGGCGCGCAAAGGCGTGCCGACACAAATTGCGAACCTGTTGGCGGCCCAGCCGAGCGCTTCTTGAACCTGGTTCTCTCTTGATCCCGCGATCAAGTGTTAAATTGCGAGACATGCAGATGCTCATCTCACGGTCGATCAAGCATTTTGTCCTCGCGTTGCTCGCAGTGCTGCCCGGGGCGGCCTACAGTGCCACGTACACCTTGCACGAAACCGACACGGTGTTCGGCGAGGTTCAGTACCTGACGGCCAAGCACGAAGACACGTTCCTCGATATCGGGCGCCGCTATGGCGTCGGGTACGAGGAGATGGTCGCGGCAAATCCCGGCGTGGATGCATGGGTGCCGGGCGCGGGCAGGCAGATCGTGATCCCCTCGCGCTACATCCTGCCGAACGCGCCCCGTGAGGGCATCGTCGTCAGCCTCGCCGAGCACCGGCTCTACTATTTCCCCCCCGCGAAGGCGAACGAGCCCCTGGTCGTCGTCACGTATCCGATCAGTGTCGGCAAGATGGACTGGAAGACGCCGCTCGGCCTCACGCGCATCACCGACAAGCGTGTGCGTCCGACGTGGTATCCGCCCGAATCCGTGCGCAAGGAGCACGCGGCGGATGGCCGGCCGCTGCCGCGCGCAGTGCCGCCCGGTCCTGACAATCCGCTCGGGGAGTTCGCAATGCGCCTGGCCATTCCCGGCGGCGCGTATCTGATTCACGGGACCAATCGGCCGGAAGGCGTCGGCATGCAGGTGACTCACGGTTGCATTCGCATGTTCCCGGAGGACATCGAGCAGTTCTTCAAGATGGTCGCGGTGAACACGCCCGTTCGCATCGTGCATCAACCGTACAAGATGGGCTGGCAGGGCGATCAACTCTTCATGGAAGTGCATGCGCCGCTCGAGGGCCAGGAAGATGGCGATCTGCACAGCCTCACGAACATCACGCGGGCGCTCGTGGCGGCGACCCAGGACCGCACCGTCGCGATCGATTGGGCGAAGGCGGAAGCTGCCTTTGCGCGTCCGACCGGCATTCCGCAGCCGGTCGTGCTGAGCACGGTGTCGACGCAAGCGTTCGAATCGGGACGCTGACGTCGCATCGAGGCGACTGCAACAATTCTCACTGCTAGACTCGCGCCGCGGACCCTGCGGTACGAGGTCATTCTTTCCACCGAGTTAGTCCATGGCTGAGGCTGTGGGGTCCGCCTTGCGCCTCATCTCGCGCAGGCGCACACCGTCCCGTTACCGCGCCTGCGCCGCGTTCCAACCTCCTAAAACGACAACGCCGCGGATGGCCGCGGCGTTGTCCATTCGCTCAAGAGCGGAATCGAATTACTTCGACACCGACTTCTTGAACATGCGATCGATCTTCTCGTTCGTCGCATCACAGCAAGCCTGGCTCGCCTGAGCGGCCTGCAGAGCCTGGTTGGCGGCGCTCTGTGCGCTATCAGCTGCGGACCGCGCAGCCTGAGCAGCGCTCGCTGCCGAGTCAGCAGCGGCCTTGGCTGCAGCAGCGTCCTGGACAGCCTTGTCTGCCGTCTGCTTGATCTCGTCAACCGTCTTCTGCGAAACGCAACCGCTCGCAGCGACGAGGGCGAGAGCGGCGACGCCTGCCTTCAGGGTTGTGGAGATGGTGTTCTTCATAGCTTCTTTCCCCTTGTTCTGGGTCGAATAAAAAAGGACCAGAGCGAAAACCGGCTCTTAATCCCCGAGAGTTATGGCTAGTTCCCGTGAATATCGCTTCGCAAGCCTTTTAGTTGTAAAAGCTGCTGAGGCCGAGCCGAGCGCGCGGAAGGATACCGGAATGAGTGGAGGCCGAAAAGCTTACGTCGAGAAGTGTTGGCACGGGGCGACAGCGCGTTTGGCACACACTTTCAGACGGCCTGGTACGTCACTCCTTACCAACAGCGAGCCACCGTACCGGACCCTGAAATCCCGCGCACACCGCGCTCATTCAGCGTGAAATTTCCGCACTCCGCGTCATCACTCTGAGCGCCTTGCGGAGTTGCTGTCAGCACGAACGTCGTGGCCGTCAGCGCGGCAGCATCAACAACACTGATCCGGTACTTGCCATCCTCCGTCACGAAGCCTGCGGCGGCGCGGTCCGCAACAGGGCAATCCCCGGCGTTGCTCGTGAATCGCATGTTGCGGGTGAAGCATTTTTCGAGGTCCGAAGCCGCCTGCGACAAAGCGACTTTTGCCTCGGTGCGGCCCGATCGAACGACGTACTCGCGATAGCTCGGGTACGCGACGGAGGCGAGGATGCCGACGATCGTCACCACGATCATGAGTTCGATGAGCGTAATGCCGCGATGGGTGGAACGCATGACTGTTGTCCTTTTACCGTACCTGACGCCACGATTGACGGCCGCGCGCTCGCGGGTCGGTCGATCCGGTCGTGACCTTGATGTCGCCTGTGGTGCCTGGGCTATAAAGATACTCGAGCGCACCGCCTTCGCCGAACAGGACGCCAGGCTCCGGCGTGATTCCCACGTCGGGCTGCAATCCAGTGACCGGCACCAGGATCGTCTGGCCATTGACCACGATGCTCATCTGGTCGCCACCGTCGAACCGGCCGTCGTTGTTCAAGTCGAACGGCGGGAGCGTGAGGCGCGCGCCGCTGATCGCATCGAGCTCCATGAGCCAACTGTTGCCGCCGAAACCGCATGGATCGGTGTTGGGAATGAGCGTCGTGAAGATGACGCGCGAGCCGCGCACGGTCGTATTCGAGACCTGACGCTCGCCCCGATACGTCGCGGGCGGCGAGAGGAGATCCATGTACCAACCGCGCTGTCCGTTCAGCGGGTTGTTGCTCGTGGCGCGCACGTTGTAGGTCTGCGTGCCGAAGGTCACGGAGCCTTCGGAAAGGATGCGCTGTTCGAGCAACTGCGTGCGGCTCGTGATGCGATCACCGTCCGCTCCGGAGTTGCGATCCCACAGGCCGTAGTACGTTTGGATCTCCACGCCATTCGCGGCGACCTGATCGTCCGTGACCTCGAGATACTTGCCGGTGCCGAACAAGACCATCATGCCGACGCCGCGCGGACCGCGCACGACCTCTGGCCGCGACGTGATCGGCTGCGCTCTCGTGACGTTGTTCGGTTGCGAGGCATTCGTCGAGCCGAGCGCGGTGAACAACGGCAGCGGGGCAGCGGCCGTGCCGTACGCCACGCGCCAGTCGCTCGGGTTCGTGCCGCGGATGTCGAACTTCCATAGGTTGCCGAACAGATCGCCTGCATACACGTAGTCGGCGATGCGGTCGCCATTCAGATCGACGATCGCGGGTGTGGCGAGCCCGTTCGGCCGGCCGGCGTTGAGCGGGTCGTCGTTCATGCCTTCGAGCGTGTCGATCTTGCGGATCAGCTCGCCCGTGCGAATGTCCACGATGTACAGCACCGCGTTGCCCGTCGTGCTCGCCGAGCCGTCGTTGGCGGTGTTGTTGTAGCCGTTGCCGAAGACCGCCGCCCAGCGCCCGTTGTGAAGGCGCACGATCGCTGGTTGGGAGTAGGTGTAGCCGAGGTCGCGATCGCCCGTGATCGCCTCGGTGCCGTCGCCGTCCGTGTCCGGACGATCGCGATCCGTGAATTCCCAGAGCACCAGGTTCGCGGCGTTCGCTTCCGAGAAACTGTTCGGGTTGGTGATATCGAGCGCGTAGATCTGCTGCCCGCCGGCGTTCATGCCGCCGACCAGCACCGTGTGCCACGCGTTGCCATAGAACACGTCGCGCATGTTCGGCGAGCCATCGACGAAGAAGCGATGCGAGTAGGTCGAGTGCGACAGCGTGGACAAGTGGCGGTACGACGAGCTCGGAACGAAGGCGAGCAGTTCCTCACCCGTGTCGCCGTCGAATGCGTGCAGCATGCCGTCGTTCGCGCCCGTGTACACGACGGAGCGGCGATTTTCGTGGGTCCTGCGGAAGGCGGAGTAGGGTGCGCTTTCGAGCGAATCGGGGAACGAGAAGAACGGCTCGCCGACGAACAGCGGCGCCGACGACACGACGTCGCCGAGGATCGAACGGCGCTGCCTGAACAGGCCGTTCGGGCGCGAGTCGTTGATCTCGTGGGTTCGATCGCCGCGCAGATAGTCCAGTCGCCGGCTCGCCATCGTCTCGTTTGCTGCGTTGTCGGCGTAGTTCGACTGAATCGCCGCCTTGCGCGTCGCATCCAAGTTGTCCCAGCGGAACGGCACGGCGCGGCCGTCGGCATTCACCGTGATGATCTTGCGGCTGCCAGCGGCGGGAATACGGTCCGCGGCATCCCATTCCAGAGCGCCCAGCGTGCCGTTCGCGTTCACCGGATACGCGAGCAGCTGACCGGCCCAGGTGCCGCTGTTGAAGCGCGCCTGATAGATCATCGTGTCACTGCTGATCGAGCCGCTGTTCACGGAGGCTGACGATGCCGAAGCGACGCGCTCGATGATTTCCGAGAACGCCTGGCGCAGCTGGTCGCTCAAGGTGAGCGCGTTCGTGACCAGGAAGTAGTTGTCCGGGTTGCCGTCGTTGTCTGCGTCCCACTCATTGGCGAGGTCGGGGCGATTGTTGTTGTTCGTATCCTCGAAGCCGCCCCATTTCGCCGCGTACCACAGCGGGTCGCGCAGCAAGCTGGCTGCGGCGGTCGTGCCGGGCGTGAACGTCCGGCTCGTGAGCGCAGTCGGCAAGGCGACGTTGTCGCGCCAGCCCGATGCGGTCGCTGGGGCGGGCGGCGTGCCTGTGAACGTCGGCGGAGTGTCCAGGAAGTAATCGACGTCCGCGTTCGCCGCCGTATCGACGTCGCGAACGACCAGATACGTGCCGTCGGCCGTCGAGCCGGACACGATGTAGCCCATGTGCTGGACGATGCCGCCGGCCGCGTATTCCGAGGTCACGTCAACCGTAACCGTTCCGTTGGCATTGACGCGGTAGGAGTAGATCGCGATCGCATCCATGTCATGGTCCGCGCCTTGCTCGACGTCCTCGAAGTTGACGCGGAAGGTGCCGCTCGAGCCGTCCGCGGCCATTTCCTGGACGTAGAAATCGACGATCTGGTTCGTCGGCTGAAAGCTCGCGGTGGAACTGATGCTGCTGCCGGCCACCGACTTCGCGAATGGCACGAGCGTGATGAAGCGATTGTTGCCGACCGGGATCTCGAACTTCGGCAACGGCGACGCGAGCGCGACGGAGAAGGTGTTGATGTTCACCGGCCCGGCGCGGGAGTTGAGGGTGTTGAGGCTCGTCGTGCGCCCGTGGTACGCGACGCTCGCCGAATAGTAGGAGCCTTGCTTCGTCGGTTCCTCCGGCGCCAGGCCGCGAATGTTACCGAAGCTCGACACCTCTTTAGGCGTCGGTGCGCCGTCGGAGGTCGTGCCCGACTGACCGATGAAGATGCTGCGCGCACCGCCATATTCGCCATCCCAGATCGTCTGACCCAGCGACGCGACGTTGAGCCCGCCCAAGTCGTCTCCCGGTGCGGTCGCGCCGAAGGCATTGCCCGGCAAATCGCTGTCGTAGGACGGATTGATGTCGCTCACGAGCGTTTGGAACGGCTTCGAGCACACGGGCCGGTCTCGATATGGATTGTCCCAAGTCGCGACCGGCAAACTGCCGCCGGGAAGGTTGGCCTCCTGTCCTTGCCCCACCGAGATGCTGAATGCACTCGTCGCTGAGCCGCGGCCGGCGAAGTAGCGCATCGACTCGTACATCATTTCCGCCAGCGGATTGCCCCACATCTGGCACTCGCCTGCATTGATCGGGCGCGTCGTGATCCAGCCGCACGAGTACTCGTAATTGCCGCCGAACCCGGTGATGCGCATGCGGTTCAATGTCGTGATGATGCCGTTGTAGTCGCGGAACGTTCCGTTGGTGCTCACATTGATTTCGTCGGTGATGGAGCCCATCGACCGTCGCAGGACGCCGCCGCTCGTATTCTTGGCGTAAGAGCCCGTCAGCAGGCCGAAGAACATCGAATCGTTCTCGCCGAACTCCTGCAGCAGGCCGATCGGCTTGAAGTTTCCGGAGGGGTACCGTTGGCAATTCGGCTCCAGCAATCCCTCCACGCACACGCGAACGCGCACATACAAGTCGTTGGTATGCGTCGTGAGCGAGACGCCGCCGCCGCCGTCGATCAGGTCACCGGCCACCGGACGTTCGCGGCTGACCCAATTCCAAATGCGATTCGTGCGGTTTTCGAGGAAGCGCAGCCGCGGCGGCTCGTTGTAGCCATTGCTCGTCAGTGGCGTGGTGTTCGCGAACAAGTGCCGCCTGTTCGCGCTCGGCAGGCTCAAGGGCGTATAGCGGCTGATGTCATAGCCGTCGCTGAGGCCGTTGTACTCCTTGCCCCAGCTGTGCGCGTCCTGCGGAACATGGCTGCGTTCCAGAACGGTCTCAGAGCTGGTGTCCGTGGACCGCAGACCGCCGTACAAAACCTTGCGGAGCGCATCGATGCGCGTCGTCGTCAGATAGTTGAGATAGTCGCCGCTCCATTGGCCCGAACACTGCTTGTTCGGGGTCACGCTGTGCGGGACGAACACACCGCTGCTGTAGGTGTAGCACTTGAACGAATCGAAGTATCCGTAATAGTCGATCTTGTACGGGCTCTCGCCAGCGGGAGGCGCCGGCGACTTCAGTTCGTAGCCCTTGTAGCGCGTGTCCAGAATGCGGTCGCCATCGAGATCCGAGGCGTCGTTATAGGCCTCGTAATACAGCTTGTGATCGCGCCCGACCACGAGCATGTTCATCGGCGCGACGCTCTCCTGGACGAACAATGGAACGTCGCTGATGGCGAGCGGCGCCGCACTGGACAGGCCGGCCAGGAGCGTGAGGCCCGCGGTTGCCAGCAGTGACGCCGAGCTGCGTAGGGTGGAGCGTATGCAAGTGCGCATGGGTGACTCTCGTGCTGAGCTTGCGTTCGTTATTCGACGTATCGCGCGGCGTAGACCGACTGCACGATCACTTCGGCGGAAGCGGTGCCGCCGACGGATCTCGCCGTATTCACGTAGTACGCCGTGCCGGATTGCTGGCCGGGTTTCGCCCCGTCGGTCAGGGAGTCGCTGGCGCGCGTCCAGTACTCGGACACCGAGTAAGGATCGTCAGCGAGCCCCGGGAACTCATCAGCGTCGGCAACTCCGTAGGGGCGCGAGTTCTCTTCCCACCAGCCCGGGCCGACAGCGTGATAGTCGCGAGCCTCGGTGGGACGGTCGACAACGCAGGTGGTCGGGTCTTCGCAACGGTTGAACATGCGGCCACCCGCTTCATCGATCCGCCGTTGGACATCGCGCTCCGCGTCGCGCAGACCGGCTTCGGCGCCCTGGAAGGCGAGATCGAGATCGCGAGAGTTACCCGCCATGCGCTCCTGCAAGCGCGTCGAATTGCTCGCGCTCAAGGCCAGGATCGTCATGACGAGCAGGAGCAGGAGGCTGACGACCAGGATGGCGCCTTGCTGCTTGTGCGTGTGGATTCCGCTGCGCATTGAGTGAGTCCTAGGTGGCGGCGTTGCGAAGTGTGACGGTCGTGGAGAACACGCGGCGCATGCGTCTATCGCCCGCGGCCGGCACGACCTGGTTCAGGACTTGATGTTGGTTCGTATCGCGATCCGAGCCGTATTCCGTGGCGGATGCCACGAGCAGTGCGACGCGCACGGCGAGCACGCGATTCCAGTCCGTGACCGCCGAGGCGTCGCGGTATTCGCTGACGTCGATTTCGGCGTCGTTGTTCGTGTCCTCGCCGAACTGAAATTGCATGCGCTCGACGCCTTCGACGACTTCCGCCGCGACCGTGGAGCCGCTCTCGCGCCGCCAGAGCGAGGTGCCCGCGCCAGGCGTGCTGCCCGCGCGCAGGAAGTAGACGACCGAGCGCATCGCCACGAGCTCACCGTTCTCGGTGAACGCAGCACCGGCGCTCGCCGAAGCGTTGCCGGGCGCCGTTGCGCTCCCGCCGCCAGCAGCATGCGCCACCGAACCGGCTGCGTACCCCGTGACCTGAAAGACGCCGCGTGCTTGGCAATCGGAAACCTGGACGATGTCTCCGGCTTGGATGAGCTGCGGACCTGTGCTCTCGATGACGACGGGGTCCGTCTCGGAGGCCATGAAATCCGCGAGGCGGACGGGCTCGAACTCGGGGCGCGGCGCCCGAATCACAATCGCGTCGCCGATGGCATTCGCGCTCGTAGCAACGAGTGGGTCGAGCGCCGGCGTGAACGTGGCACCCAGGCCGTCGAATCCCTGTACCGGTACGGCGAAGTTCCACAGCAGCGCATTGGAATTCGCAAGCGCCGAGGAGAACTCCGCGCGCTTGGAGCATCCGGTATAGCCGGCGCTGCGTAGATCGCGCACGATCGTGTCGAGCGCGAAGCGCCCGTTCTCCTGCAGGCGCGACAGCTGATCCGTACGCTCGTACGTCGTCCGCGAGCTGATGAAGATCGCGATGACGCCCGCGAGCAGCAGCAGGCTGAGCAGCATCGAGACCATGAGCTCGATCAAGCCGAAGCCGCGCTGCGACGGATGCTGAAGCAAGGTTTGATTCTGCCGCGTGTGCACGTGTCAGATCTCCGTCTGGCTGACGAACGTCATGGTCGCGGCACCGTCATTGTCGTCCGCCGCGCTGCGCCGTTCGCCCCACTGAATCGTGATCGTGGCGACGCGAGTGGCACCGTCGATCGCCACCGAACCGACGCCGGAGGGAAGTGCCGCCGCGATGGCCGCGCGCCATTCGTTCAAGTCTCGCGCTGCTCGCGGGGAATCGGCTTCGAGCGCGGGTGGCGTTGTGGCCAGGTCGATGACGTAGGCATCCGTGGTGGTCGCCACGCCGCGATTCGCGCGCATGCGATCCGCGATATCGGCGGCGAGCGCGGTCGCGTTCGATCGCAGGAGCGCGTCGAAGTTGTTCCGCAGGCTGTAGGCGTGCAGGCCCGCGACGCCGAGCAGCCCGATCGAAATGACGAGCAGCGACACGAGGATCTCGATGAGCGTCAGGCCGCGCTGGTGCTTGAGGGGCATGTGGGTTCGTCCTAGGAATCTCACGGGCAGGGTGCTCGTTCGATGGCGACGCGGCCCGTTTGAGCGACGGTGACATTGCGACGCTGGTTCTCGCTGCACCCCTGCTTCGTGACCGCAAACGCGGTGTTGATGAGCAGGGCGTTGCCCATTCGCGTGAACGTCACGGCAGGGGCGGCGTTGGCGACGATCACGCCCGCGGCGGGCGCCCGCCAGCTCTGTAAAGGTTCATCGCCCGGATCCATCGCGCCGGCACCGCCGTTGTCATCGGTGAACACAAC
>JAEYXD010000047.1 GCA_023428645.1 Pseudomonadota bacterium | reverse complement strand
TCGTGGCGATCCTGCTATGCAGATCGACGGGCGCAGCCGGTGCGGCTTCTGCAATCGTTTCCGGCGCGACCGCGACGGCGACCGCAGCCGCTTCCGTGGATTTCTTACGCGACGCATTGAGCGTCTTGCGTGCGGGCTTCAGGGCCGTGGGCTCCTTCGCAACGGCTTTCGCGCGAGCCCGCCGCGAGGGGGAGGTGGGGGTGACGTCCATGGGTCATCTCCAAATGTACGGAAACCAGCGTTCATGCAAGCACGCGACGTGCCAGAGAACGCGGCGACTTTAGCGCGGCACAGTGACAGCCGCATGACGGCGTTTTCACTGCGGGATGCAAGCAAATGCCTACGAAATGCAGCGTTGCTCGCTGGAGAGCCCAGCGCTGGAATGGGCAGCGCACGCTAGATCTGCGCCGCCTCTTGCACTCCCCTGGGTGCGCGCGAGGGCCGTCACGCACTTCGAGAGTGCGTGACACCCTGCTTCATCAGTGGTGATGACCGCCCGGGCCGTGGACGTGACCGTGCGCGAGCTCTTCTTCCGTCGCGGCGCGCACCTCGGTGATCTCGACGTCGAAATTGAGGTTCTGACCGGCGAGCGGGTGGTTGCCGTCGACCGTGACCATGTCGCCGATCACGTTCGTGACCGTCACGGCGCGCGGCCCGTGGTCCGAATTGACCTGGAATTGCATGCCGACCTGCACGTTCGAGATGCCCTTGAACGAACGACGCGGCACTTGCTGCACTAGCGACTTGTCGTATTCGCCGTACCCTTCACTCGGTGCGACCTTCACCGACACCTTGTCGCCCGCGGCCTTGCCTTCAAGCGCGTTCTCGAGCCCCGGAATCAGATTCCCGTTGCCTTGCAGATATGCGAGCGGATCGCCGCCGGCGGAGGAATCGATCGTTTCGCCGGCATCGTTCTTCAGCGTGTAGTGAATCGTGACGACGGCGTCTTTGGCGACTTGCATGGGACAGGCTCCGGGGCTGGTGAAGCGCACGGACCGTGGCGCTTCCGAAAGCGGCGATTATGCCTATTTCGCGGCGGAGCTTGAATGCGAGTCTCGTCCGCCGCCGCGCTCGGGCCGCGGCAGCGACGCACGGCGCTCGAGGCGTCTTACGAGGAGGGCGTCGCGGCGACGCGGTCGAGCGTCATCTCGAAGAACTTCTGATAGGTCGTGCCATCGGCCGTCATCTCACCGATTTCATGCCATTGCCCCTTCGAGTTGAGGGCGATCGTGTAGCGGATCGTGCGCGGGCCGGCGGGAAGGATCCACGTGACAGTGCCATCGTGGCATTCGGCGGCGGCATCGGCTGATCGCCCCATGTGCTCGTAGCTCTTGAAGCGATAACGACTCGCGTCCGCGTCATAAGAAAGGATGGCGAGCGCCGCGTGTATGGTCTCGCCCGCGTCGTTCTTGCCGAGCCCGTCGATCTGCAGCAGCAGTCCGTTGAGTTTCGCTGTGACGTGCTCGGTCTGGTGGAACGTACGGCGGTCGCCCGGACCGAACGCCATCCAGCCCTCGCCTCGCCAGTCGCCGACGAGGAACGAACACGCCTTCATCGCCTCGATCTGACGCGGCACGGAATCAGGGGGCCCGGACTGCGCGCATGCGAGCATCGGAAGCGACCAGAGAGCCATCAATGTGAGTGCGTGCTTCATGTGGATGAAGGTAGCGCATGACTCGGGGCGCATCTTGAAATAATCGGACATCGTGGTGTCGCCCCGAATCTTTGCGACCGACGCCACGGCTCAGACACCGAACGCGTCGTGCTCGAAACTGCGAATCAGCGCGGAGAGGTCGCTTGCGCGCGAACCGAAGACCGCCGCGAACTCGCGCGAGAGATGAGACTGATCGGCATATCCCACGTCCTGCGCAATCGCGGCCAGTCTTGACGCTCCACGGACCGCGAGCTGAATGCATGCGCTGCGAACACGGATCGCGCACGCGAACTCTTTTGGCGTGAGCCCGACCGCGCGAGCGAACCGGCGACGGAATTGCCGCTCGGAAATGCTCGCAGCGGCGGCAATGTCGGCGACGCGCACATCGCCTTGCTTGCGCGCGAGACGCAGTGCCGCGCCACGAACGACAGCGTCGATAGGTGCGGCAGTGGCGGCCACTCGCGACAACTCCCGTTTCATGACCGCGAACGCGGCCTCGCTCGACCGAGCATCCACGAGTGATTCCTCCATGCGTTGCGCAAGCGCCGGAGCCACGTCGGCCAGCGGCCGAACTCGGTCCCGCATCGTTCCTGGTGATATCCCGAGTAATGCTGCTGCAGCGCCGGGAACGAGACGAGCGCCAAAGAACGTGTCGCCCGGATTCACGGCAATCCAGCGTGCAGTGATCGTCGGGCCCGTGACCGTGAGGTGCCGCATGTCCGGAACCCGCTTGCGAATGAACGCGATCGATACGGTGGCATCCGGAATGATCGCGTGCTGAAACGGCCGCGCCTGCGGGGGGATGGTGAAACTCCAGAAGCACGCAACGAATCGATCGAGCACCTCCCCTGCCGGATGCTCCTGATATCGAGGCACCTGCGGCGCCGGCTGCCGGATACTGGGCTGCGTCATGTCATCGTGACTAGTACTCGGCCTCTGGGGCAGGCTCGATCTCGTAGTGGAGCCGTCAAGGCGTGCTGCGGGTTGTCCGGATGGAGCTGCCGTCGAGCCTGCGGCTGATACGAATCTACTTATCTGGCCGCCAGCCCCTCTTCAAGTGAATGCCGTGGACCCGGGCGGTGAGCGGTATCATGCGATGAATTGGGGACGAGATGCCAACGCTGCGACACGTCCTTTGCTTCAGCATCCTGTTGACGCTGTGCCACAGCGTCTGCGCCGTGGGCAGCTCTGAACGCCAGGTCTTCGACATCAAGCCTCAAGCTCTCTCGGAAGCCCTGGCCGATTTCGCCAAGCAGAGCGGGCTGCGTGTGTTGCGCCGGGATCGCAGGACAGATGCCGCTGAAGTGATCTCTCCGCACGTCAAAGGTGAATTCTCCGCCGAAGAAGCCCTCTCGCTCCTGCTGAAGGAATCGGGCTGGACGTATGAGTTCGTGAGCCAGCGCACGGTGAGGATACGCCCGATCGCCGCGCCGCAGTCCTTCGTCACGACCTCGCGTGGAATCGACCATCGCGCGCGAGCGCTGCTCCCTTCTCCATCGACGCGGCCCGCAGCGACGGCTGGCGCCGCGGAAGAGGAAACGATTCAGGAAGTCGTCGTTACCGCGCAAAAGCGGCTGGAGCGTCTGCAAGACGTACCGGTACCGGTCACCGCGCTCAGCGCCGCTGCACTCGTCAACAGTAACCGGCTGCGTTTGCAGGATTTCTACGCCACGGTTCCGGGACTGAATCTGATTTCCAGCTCCAAAGGCGACGCCTTCATTTCCATCAGAGGCTTGACGACCGGCGCCACTGCCGGAAACCCCACGGTGGGTATCACCATAGACGATGTGCCGTATGGTTCCTCCTCCGGCTATGGCGCGGGTGGCTTGGGTGTGCCCGCGCCCGACATCGATCCAAGCGATCTGTTGCAAGTCGAAGTGTTGCGCGGACCGCAGGGGACACTTTATGGGGCCAGCAGCATCGGCGGTCTGCTCAAGTATGTGACCAACGATCCATCGCTAGATGCTCTGAGCGGGCGCGTGCAGAGTGGTGTCAGCGCCGTTCGCAACGGATCGCAAGCCGGGTACGTGGCGCGTGGCAGCGTGAACCTGCCGTTGAGCGATCAAGTCGCGATCCGCGCGAGCGGCTTTGCTCGCAGCGACCCGGGCTACATTGATGATGAGGCACGCGGCATCGATGGCCTCAACCGGACCGACGTCTCCGGTGGACGGCTTGCGGTGCTATGGCGCCCGTCCGAATCGCTTGCTCTGAAAGCGAACGCGCTCTTTCAGGATGTCGCGGGTCATGGCTCGTCCGATGTCGAGCCAGCGCTCGGGGATTTGCGGCAGCAGAATCTGCGCGGCACCGGCAGGTACGACAAACAGACGCAACTCTATAGCGCCGTGCTGACCGCGCAGATCGACAGCGCCGAGCTGACGGTCGCGAGCGGCTACAGCATCCACACGGACACCAACACCATGGATTTTTCGTCGGTGTATGGGGCGATCGTGCTCGAAGGCGCCCCGGGTTCGGGCTTCGATGGGTTCGGCGTGAATGGCGCGGCGCTGGTCAACGACTTCAGAACGTCGAAGTTCACCCAGGAGCTGCGGCTCGCTCTGCCGGGTTCGGCGCGGCTTGATTGGCTGCTGGGCGCTTTCTACACGCAGGAAAGCTCACGTGTCGATCAGCGCGTGCTGGGCGTCGATCCGGAATCCGGGACGAGCGTTGGGTCGCTCCTGCGCGCGCGTTGGCCGACGAGCTACGTCGAGTACGCAGCGTTCGCCGATCTGACGCTGCACGTCACTGATCGCTTCGATGTGCAATTGGGCGGCCGCCAGAGCTACAACCGGCAAACCTATTCGGAAGTCGACGAAGGGCCGTTCGGTCCGACCTTCTTCGGGGTACCGGACCCGGTCGTGATTCCCGAGATCCGCACCGAGGAGAGTTCCTTCACCTATCTGGTGACGCCGCGTTTCAAGCTCTCGCCGAATGTCATGCTCTACGCACGTTTCGCCTCCGGATATCGAGCGGGCGGGCCCAACTCCACGGGCGTGTTGTTCGATCTGCCCAAGCACTTCGAGCCCGACAAAACGCAGAACTACGAGATCGGCGCCAAGGCGGAGCTGCTCGGTTCGTTGCTGTCTGTCGACACTTCGCTCTACTACATCGATTGGCAGGACATTCAACTCAACGTTTTCGATCCGGCCAGCTCGGCCAATTACTTCATCAACGGGAGCCGCGCCAGGAGCCGAGGCATAGAGCTCGCCGTCGGTTCCAGGCCGAAACCGAATCTGACGATCTCGGCGTGGGTTTCCTGGAACGATGCGGTGCTGACAGAAGCATTTCCGACGACGGCCACGCTCATCGGCGCCGCCGGCGACCGATTACCGAGCAGCGCGCGATTCTCCGGACATGTCGCATTGGATCAAGAACTCGCGCTCGGCGGCGACGTGCTCGGCTTTTACGGCGCGTCTCTTGTCTATGTCGGCAGTCGTCGGGGCGCCTTCGTGCCGATTGGCGACGATCCTCGACGGCAGGAGCTGCCGGCCTATGCGCAGATAGACGTGCATGCCGGCGTGAAGCGAGAGCCTTGGGTGATCAGCGCCTTCGTGTCGAATCTCGCGGACGAACGCGGCGTCATTGCCGGAGGGCTCGGGTCGTTCGACCCGGGGGCTTTCACTTATATCCAGCCGCGCACCCTCGGCATGTCCGTTGCGTGGCGCTTCGGCGGCGCGCGTTGATCGATCATGAGGATTCGAAGGGTGCGGATGCCATCAGCCGGGCGGCTGTTTGACCCAGCGACCGTCGACCATGATATGCGTGAGATGCCGGCCGTTTGCCGCCAGCAGCGAGAGGTCCTGCAGAGGGTCGCCGTCGACGACGAGCAGATCGGCCAGAGCGCCGCGTCGAACCACCCCCAGCCTGCCGCTCATTTTCAGGATGTCCGCGTTGACGGCCGTCGCGGAGTGCAACACATCGAAGGCAGTCAGCATCTGTGCGCGCAACGTGAGCTCCGTGCCTTGTCTCGTGTGCTGATCACCGATGAGGTCGGTGCCGAAGCCCATCTTCACCCCTGCCCGTTGCATGATTCCGAGGCCCTCGAGCGCGCGGTCATGCAGCTTTCGCAGCTTGGCCCGTGAGCTTTCCGTGAGACCGACGCGGGCGCCTTCCTCGATGAGCGCAAAGATCACGGCCATCGTGGGCACGACATAGGCACCCTGCTCGGCCACGTAATGCGCTGTCGGCTCGTCGATGAGCGTGCCGTGCTCGATCGAGCGGACGCCGAAGCTCACGCAGCGGCGGATGGCCTCCGCGGGATGGCAATGCGCGCAAACATACGTTCCATGTCGAGTACATTCATCGACGATCGCGCGGATCTCCGCTTCGCTGTATTGGCAGCGGTCCAGGGGATCGGTGGGCGAGAGGACGCCACCAGAGGCCATGATCTTGATGTGGCTGGCCCCTTTGCGTAGCTCTTCACGGGCGGCTTTGATGCATTCGTCCACGCCGTCGGCGTGCACGGCGAGGACATTCCGTTCGGCGCCACAGTCTAGATAGCCGCCCGTGGGTTGGCTCATGGGGCGCATGTCGGCATGACCGCCCGTCTGCGTGAGACACAACCCCCCGTAGTAGAAGCGCGGGCCGTCGAAGAAGCGATCGCGCAGGGCCATGGCCATGCCGTGATCGCCGCCGCCGACATCCCGGACGGTAGTGAACCCGCAGGAGAGGATGTGCCGTAGGAATCGCTGCGCGTACTGGGCCCGGTACGTGATGGGTGGTTCCGGGGGGCCCAGCGCGAGCGATTCGAGATAGATGTGGACATGGTTGTCGATGAGGCCCGGCATCAACGTCTTGCCGCGGCAGTCGACGCGTCCTGCGCCCTCCAAGCTGATCGGCTCCGTGGAGACGTCAGTGATCTCGTTGCCCTGGACGAGGACGAAGCGATTCTCGGCGAGCTGCCGCTCGACGCCATCGAACACGCGGGCATGCTCGAACACGATCCCCGCGGCGGGGCCCTGCTCGGGTCGTATCTCGCAATGAATCATCGTAGCGAGCTCGCTGCGGGAAGATCGGGCGTGGTCAGCCTCTTCGTGAGCGCAGGCGTCAACGCGGCGACGCTCGCGACGCATAGCGCACCGCTCAACCACAGCACGCCATGAAACCCCTGCGCACGGTAGGCGAAGGCAATGACGAGCGGTCCCACGGCAAGACCGCATAAGGAAATCGAGGCGGCCCAGGCAACCGTGTGGCTCGCGGCACCGGCACGCGACAGCGTCGCGAGCTGGTAAGGGATGGTGAAATTCCAGGCGATGTTGAACAAGCATGCGGCGAGCGTGAAGAGCGAGCCGTCCAATCGCGAGCCCAGCAGCGACAGCGCGAGCAAGGTGGTGCCGAGACCGAGACACAGTGGCAACGCGCGCCCCCAGCGTTGACCGATAACAGCCGCGGTCAGCGGGCCTAGCAGTCCCACGAGCGTGGAGAGCGCGAGGCCATTGGAGATGCTGATGGAATCGACACCGCCCCGCGTGCCGATGAGTTCGAGGTATGCCCAGACGCCGCCTTGCGCCATGAAGAACACCAGGATGCCTGCGAGGCCGGCGTAGGCGGCGAGCTGCGGCCGTGGCCGAGCCGTCTGATGATGAACGCCTTGCGCGCCAGAGGGCAGAGCAGACATCGGCCAGATAGCTGCCGCGTACAGCACGGCGAGCGCTGCAAACACCCCGCCCAGCCCGACCAGCTCGGTCACTGGCGGCACGGATTTCAGCGTCATCGCGCTGAAGATGCCCTGACAGAGCAGGAAGATGGCAAAGCTGCGATCGACGCGCCTCGCGTGTCCGAGGACGACATAGACCGCGGCGAGGACGAGGCCGGCGCCGATGCCGGCGCCGATGCGAAGCACCAGCAGGGTTTCATAGTGCGTGACGGGAACGCAGCCGAGATTGGCAAGCGCCGCAAGCGCAAATCCGCATCTCACCAGTCGTCGCAGGCCGACCTTGATGAGCAGATGAGCACCGAAGGCAGCGCCGGCCGTCAGGCCACCGAGATCAGCGAAGGAGAACACACCGAGCTGTGTCTCGGTGAGCGAGAGTTCTTCCGCAAGTCTTGCCAGCAACGCCGGTAGCATCAGCAACACGGCCGCGCTGAGCGTGCCGGCGAGCCACGCCGCACCGACAGCCCGCTGTGACGACGTGGTGGGCTCGGATTGCATCGTTCAAAGCGGCGGAAGATTGATATGAATCGCTTTGAGGCGCGTGTACTGACGCACGCCCTCCAAGCCGCCTTCGACGCCGAACCCGGACTGACCGAAGGGCTCTGTCGCCGACGCGGCGCCAACGCCTGGAACAGTTGCGCAAGTCGCGTTCACTGTGACCTCTCCGGCGCGCAGGTGGCGCGCCAATGCGTAGGCAGTTGCCACGTTGCCGGTCCAGATTCGGGCGGACAGTCCGTAGTCGACACGGTGCGCGATCTCCAGCGCCTGCGCGGCGCCGTCGAACGTCATCACGCTTAGAACCGGGCCGAAGATTTCTTCTCGAGCGATCGCCTGGTCGTCCCGAACTCGATCGAACACGGTGGGGGCCATGAAGTAGCCGCGGCGCTCGTAGCGATGGCCGCCCGTTCGCAACCGCGCGCCGCAAGATTCAGCGGCTTCGACATATCCCATGACCTTGCGCAGATGATCGGCGCTCACGAGCGGCCCATAGGTCGTCGCCGGATCGAGCGGGTCGCCCGGCTGAATCGCGGCCATTTTTTTCACGACGCGCTCGACCAATGCCTCATGGATGGCGGACTCGACCAGCAAGCGCGAACCCGCGACACACACCTGCCCCTGATTCCAGGTGATCTGCTCGACGACGTCGTTCGCGACGGCCTCCAGGTCAGGTGCGTCGGCAAAGACGATGTGCGGTGACTTGCCGCCGCATTCGAGCAGAACCTTCTTCAGACTCGAGCAACCGACGCTTTGCATCAATGCGCGGCCGGTCGCCGTGGAGCCGGTAAAGGTGATCATGTCGATCAGAGGGTGTTCCGCGATTGCGCGGCCCACGGTTTGGCCGGTGCCGGGAACGACGTTGAGGACCGCTGGCGGCAGGCCCGCCTCGAGGGCCAGAGCGCCGATGCGCGTGGCGGACAACGGTGAGAGCTCGGAGGGCTTGAGCACCACGCAGTTGCCGCTCGCAAGGGCGGGCGCGATCTTCAGCGCCACGACGACCATGGGAAAGTTCCACGGCAGGATCGCGCCGACGACACCGATGGGCTCACGCACATTCAGCGCGAGCAGTTCCGGATGGCTCGGGATCACATTGTCGACGAGCTTGTCGCAGGCTTCGGCTGCAAACCGCAGATACCCGCAGGCCATCTCGACTTCGCTCAGCGCCTGCGCGATGGGCTTGCCTACATCGAGCGAATCAAGCAGCGCGAGCTCGTCCCGATGCTCGACGAAGAGATCATGCAGACGCATCAATACATCGCGTCGCGTCTGGGGGCTGGTGCGCGACCAGCGTCCGTCGCGGAATGCTTGCTGGGCGCTGCGCACCGCGAGGTCGACGTCGTGCGCTGACCCTGCGCCGACCTCGATGAGCGTTTCTTCCGTGGCAGGGTTGATGTTCGGATGATGTTCATCCGAGCGGGACTCGATCCACCGCCCATCGATCAACGGCCGGACTTCCAGAGGCAAGGCGCGGGCTCTGGCGGTCCAGTCCGCTGCGACTGTCGTGTCGTTCATCGTCGCTCTCGCTGCGAAGAGGCGGGCTCGAGTGCGTCCTGCATCGCTGCCTGGCTGTGTCCGCGGATGAGATCGGCCGCTTTCTCGCCGATCATGATGGCGGCAGCGTTGGTGTTGCCGCTGACGATGCGCGGCATGATCGCCACATCGGCGACCCGCAAGCCGGCGATGCCGTGCACGCGAAGCTCTGGATCCACGACGCTGCGGCCGTTCGTTCCCATCCGGCACGTGCCCACCGGGTGATAGCAGGGCACCGTCGTCTGACGCAGATACGACTCCCATTGCGCATCGGTCTCGATGCTCGTGCCCGGGGCGCTTTCGTCGATCACCACGCCTGAGATCGCGGGTCGCCGCATGATCTCGCGCACGCGTTTACAGCCCTCGATGAGCAACCGCACATCGTCAGGGTGCTGCAGCAGCGGCATGTCGATATTCGGCGGATCGTTCGGGTCGGCCGAGTGCAGCGTGATGCGGCCGCGGCTCTTCGGCCGGCACACGTTGGGAATGACGCTGACCGTCGGCTCGTCGTATAAAACGACCTGCGTGGGCAGGAATTTGTAGCCGACAGGAGAGAAGTGCAGTTGGATGTCGGGCTGGTCTTCGGTTTCGTCCGCGCGCAGGAACGCAACCGCTTGCGCGCCCGCCGTCGTCGCCGGACCTCTGCCGAAGAGCAGCCAATTCAGTCCATGCAGCGCCTGCTTGAGCGGCGATTTCTCGTTGTTGAGCGTGGGAACACGCATTCGATACGTCATCCACGCGCCGGCGTGTTCCTGAAGGTTTTCACCCACGTTCGGATTGTCTTGCGCGACTGCGATGCCGTGCATTCGCAGCGCATCGGCCGGCCCCACGCCAGACAACATCAGAAGGTGAGGTGAGCCGATGGCACCGGCACAGAGGATCACTTCGCGCGCGGCCCGCGCTTCGTGCCGCACGCCGCGCCGCGTGTACTGCACACCGACGGCGCGTGCGCCTTCGAAGACGATGCGTGAGGCGTGTGCCCGAGTGAGCACGCGCAGGTTCGGGCGCGCACGCGCCGGACCCAGATAGGCGCGCGCCGTGCTGTGGCGCCATCCGCGACGCTGTGTCGACTGAATGAAGCCGACCCCTTCTTGTGAGGCGCCGTTGGGATCTGGATTGAAGGGCAGTCCTGCCTCGACCGCGGCCGCAACGAACAGCCGTGTCAACGGATGCAGATAACGGGCATGCTGCACCGACAACGGACCGTCGGCGCCGTGAAACTCGCAAGCGCCGAGATCGTTGCTCTCCGCGCGCTTGAAATACGGCAGCACTTCGCGATAGCTCCAGCCCCGAGCGCCCGCTTGCGCCCAGTCATCGAAGTCCTTGCGGTGTCCGCGAATATAGATCGTCCCGTTGATCGAGCTGGAGCCGCCCAATACCTTGCCGCGGGGCCAGAAGTCAGCGCGGCCGCCGCGACTCGGGTCTGGCTGGGCCGTGTAGCACCAATCCCAGGCCGGTTGTCCGAGGGCGTACACGTCGGTGGCAGCCGGCGCCAGAATGATGGGCGAGAGATCCGAGCCGCCTGCTTCCAGCAGCAGCACGCGCACGGTGGGATCTTCGCTCAGGCGACTCGCCACGACGCAACCCGCCGAGCCCGCGCCGACGATGACGTAGTCCCACCGTTGCGTCCGCAACGGCTCGGTTGCCGGCATTCTTGATGCCATCTTCCGCGGCTGTGCCACGTCAACGCCCGGTGAAGTCCCACGACAGCGCGACGCCTATCGTGCGCGGCTGAATGTAGTTGAAAGCGACCGGATTGAAGGTGCCCAAGCCCCCCGCGATCACGCCGCGCTCGTCGGTCAGGTTCGTCACGAAGAAGTTGAGCGCCCACGGCTCGCGGCTGAGGCCAGCTCGCAGGTTCAACCGCGTGTAGGAGGGAAAGATCTGCCGATCGGGCGGTCCCGCGATGCTGACGAAAACGCCCTCGCGTTCGCCCACGTATTCGAACGAGGCGCCGTACTCGCCGAGCAAGCCGCCGCCGAACGGCAACTGATGATCGAGCGACAGGTAGCCCGAGGTCTTCGCGCCGTTGGGCAACCGATCGCCCTTCGAGCCGAACAACGTCACCGTATCCGGAAACGACTCCGTGAGCTCCGCGTCATTGAGGGCGATCCAACCGCTCACCTTGAGTCCGGCGATCGGATTGGACTCGACCGCGAGCTCCAGACCCTGACTCCTCGCGCGGCTGGCATTGACGTAGTACGTCGCCGAGCTCACCGGATCGAATACGTTGAGCTGAATGTCCTTCCAGTCGATGTAGTAGATCGAAGCATCGAGCGAGAGTCGTCGCTCCAGCAGATCCGCCTTGGCTCCGATTTCGTAGTTCTGGGTCTTGTCGGGTTGGAAGTGCGGCGGTAACCCGAAGACGGTGCTGGTCGGATTGGGGCCGCCAGCGCGATAGCCGGAGGCGAGGCGCGCATACATCATGAAATCCGGCGTGATCTTCAGCCGCGGGGTCACCAGATAGGTGAACGAGCTGTCCTTCGTGCGAACTTCCGGGTTGACGATCGGATCGGCCAGACCGAAGAACACCGGGCCGTAGAGACCGGCGTCGATTTCCGAATACGTCTGGCGGTTCTGACTTTCACGCGCGCCGAACTGGATATCGAATCGATCGGTAAGGCGCCACGTCACATTGGCGAATGCCGCATATTCGGCGTATGTCGTCGGCCAGCGCGCATCCAGGAACTGTCCGGCCCAGGCGCCCGTGTCGGGGTCGATTGCGTTGATTTGCTGAGCGACACGCGAGGACTCGCGCGTGTAGAACAGACCCAGCAGCCAGTCCACGCGCTCGCCCATCGCGGTGCTCAGGCGCAGCTCCTGAGTGAACTTGCGAGTCTCGAAGTCGTTCACGAGCGCGGCGCCCGCAACTCCGAAGCCGTCGAAGCCGGTGTCGGGAATGCCGCTCAGCGCGAGCTCGCCGAAGGCGGGACTGAAGTCGACGATGCTCTCGTCCGTGCTGAGTCCGTAGCTGGTCAGGGAGATGAGCTCGGCGGCACCGAGTTCGAGCGTGGCAATGGCGCTATAGAATTGACTGATCTTCTCGAAGTGACCCGTGCCGCGCAGATTCTCCTGCTGCAGATCGCCCAACCCGGGCACCACATCGACGTCGGGCGCGCCGTGCCCTTCAAGGGTCTGATGAAGGGCGCCGAGCTTGAGCGAGAACGCATCGGAAGGACGCCACAGTGTGGCGATCCGCCCGCCGAACACGTCAACGCGATTCACGCCTTCGAGCGCGCGCAGCGGATCGTCGATGTACCCGGGATCGCGCCGGTCGATGCCGCTGGCACGCAATGCGAACGTGTCGCTGATCGGCACGTTGACGTTGGCGCGGAGGTTGTAGCCTGGATCCGAACCGTTCTTCACGACACTCGTGCCGGCCTGGACCCGACCGCGCAGCTGCGTCAGATCCGGGTCGCGCGTCACGTACTTCAACAGACCGCCGATGCTGCTTGCCCCGTACAGCGTCCCCTGCGGTCCGCGCAGCACTTCGACTTGAGTCAAATCGCTTGGGTCGATGTCCGGCGCCGGCACCCCGAGGCCACCCGCGCCAAAGGTCGAGGAGGGACCGTAAGGAATGTCGTCGATGGTGATGCCAACGGTCGGATTTCCGGCAGTCGCACCGGTGGTGAGGCCTCTGATGGAGATCAGAGCGTCGCCTTTGGAGCTGGAAATCAGATTCAAGCCCGGAACGGTCGCGTAGTACTCCTGCAAGCGCAGCTCGTTCTTGTTGACCAGCGCATCGGCACTGAGGGCGGTGACCGGCACTGGCACGTCTTGCAGGCGCTCCAGGCGCTTTTGCGCGGTTACGACCACCTCCTGGATCGTCTGGCCGGCTGCAGGTGTCGAGGCTGGGTTCGACGGCGTCGATGCCGGAGTGGGCTGAGCCCCCGCGTCGACGGCCTCACGTTCCGAGCTGCCCTGCTGGGCATGTGCGCTGTGGCATAGCAGTAAAGTGCTCAGGCAGGCGGCGTATCGGTGCGTCGGCATTTCGTACCCCGTTCATTGGTGAGCGGCGGCCGTATGGGTAGCACTCGCTAAAGAGGGGGCGAGGTCCGGATTAGTAGATTTCTTCGCGAGCGCATCTACTTTTCATGCATCCGCGCCCTCTTAGGAGATGAGCGCAGTCACGTGCGGCCCATGACAGACGCAACGACGAAGCAGGCGATCGAGAAAGCGGCGGGTACTCCGGCGTCCTTGACGGCGGCCGCATACGCGAAGTATTCGGCGGCCCTGAAGCGCTATCTGTATCGTCGTGTCCGGCGTCCCGAGGATGCTTCCGATCTTCTGCAGGAGATCTTCACGCTGTACGTACACAAGTGCCGCCGTCCCGAGGAGGTACGCGACCCGCTGGCCTATTTGTTCCGCCTCGCCTTTCACGTGGTCGGCGATGCGCTCGACCGCCAGAAGCGCGATCCACTCGCGAGCGCCTCGATGCCCACTGAATCGTGGGTCGACGGACCCGAGCCGCGTGGCGAGCATCAGGCAGAAGACCTCGCCGTCCTGACGGACGTGCTCGCCGCGATCGAGACACTGCCCAAGGGCTATCGAACGGCGCTGATGTTGGTGGGACAGGGGATGTCATACCAGGAGGCGGCTCAGGCAAGCGGGTTCACCGTCGCGACCATCAAGACTTACGTCATGCACGGCCGCGCGGCATTGCATCGCGCCTTGGGGGAGCGGGTGAAGGATCCAGAGCGATGAGTGTGCAACGCCAAATCGACCAGCTTGTCGCGCTGCGAGCCGCCCAGTGGTACGAAGAATGGCGCACCGGCGAACTCGCCGATGAGCACGCGCTGAAGACCTGGCTCGCCGAGTCGCCGAAACACATGGACGCGTTTCTGTCGATCGCCGCCCAGGACCTCGTGCTGCGCGAGGCCTGCCGGGAGCGAGTGATCGACATCGCGTTGCCTGTAGCGGCGGACACGGCGACGAACGTTCATTCGCTCCCGCAAGTAACCACGGGTTCGCAGGCGCAGCCGCTCGCCTCCGATTCTTCGCCTGCCCGTGCCTGGCGATGGTACGCCGCGACGGCCGCGGCCGTGCTTCTTGCGCTCGTCATCACCTTCGGACGCGCTTACTTGGACTGGTCGCAATACGACACTCCGGTCGGCGAGCAACGAGTGATTCGCCTCGCGGACGGCTCCGTCGTCAAGCTCAATGCGCAATCGACGCTGCGCGTGCGCTTCGACGACAGCAGGCGCGAGCTGCTGCTGACGGGAGAGGCGCTTTTCAATGTCGCGCGCGATGCCTCACGACCGTTTCGCGTTCACACCGAGACGGCCGTCGTCCAGGCCGTTGGCACCGAGTTCAACGTGTACGCCCGCGCGGATGGCCGGGTGACGGTTTCCGTGCTCGAGGGACATGTGAACGTCAGCCGCGACGCGGGGCCGACGCTGCGGCGCTTTCCAGCTGTGCTGGGACCCCGCGCAGTCAGCACGGCCGCGACGTCGCTCCCCCTGACTGCTGGAGAACAAGTGCACGTGATTGCAACGGGCGAATTCGTCAGGCCCGCCAAGCCGGATGTCGAGACTGCCGTCATCTGGCAGCAGCGCAAGCTCGTCTTCAAGTACACGCCGCTGGAAGACATCGCGGCCGAGTTCAACCGGTACAACAGTGCAAAACTGCGGCTGGAGAACGTGCCGCCGGAAAAATTTCGTTACACCGGCGTGTTCGATGCAGATGATCCGGAGGAGCTGGCGCTCGTGTTGTCCACCGAGCCGGATCTCGAAGTCATCCGGCGTGAGCGCGAGATCGTGATTCGCGGGCGAGATTTTCCGCAAGGGCGCTGAGGACATCGCGGCGCCCGCCTCGTTGCTGTTCGTGGACTACGCAACGAGCCGACCCCGCGCCGCCACTCTCGCCGCCGCCAGATCCCAGCAGGCGCTGCCGACCGTTTTGAATACTGGAACCGGGCCAGCCGCGCTCTGGCTCGCGACGATCTGGCCGATCTCCCGGATTTGATCCCAGTCGAGATCGGCCTGGATCAGATCGCCTGCTTCACGAGCGCCCACCAGATTGTCGACGACCACGCACCGGTCACGAAGGAGCGGGGCCGGCAGCTCCATCATCTCGGGTCGGAATGCACCCGCGCCGATCACCAGCGTGTGCGATGGAACCCCCTCGGGGATTACTGGGGTAGTGGCCGAGGTGAGAGCGATGATGACGTCGGCGCGCACGGCCTCGGCACTCCACGACGAGGTGGTGAGCGGCACGATCGCGGTGCGGCCTGCCTGCCCCGCGATCCCCGATGCGAATGCCAGGGCTGTTTCCTGACTGGTTCCGACGACGAAAAGAACCTCGGGATCGAGCTCGCCAATGAGGGCAAGCGCATGAAACCGCGCCTGCGCGCCGGTACCGATCAGCGCGACGGAAGCGGGTTTGCGCGCCAACAGCAACTCGATTCCGGCGAGGCTGAGCGCCGCGGTGCGCCTCCCCGTGACCGTGGGCCCGTCCATGATCATTCGTCGCGCGCCGGTGCCAACGTCTCCGACGACCACGACGCCCTGAATGGCGTCGAGACCGATAGCCGGATTGGCTTGGCTCACCGTGATGATCTTGGTGATGAAGATGTCGGGCCCGGCAGCGGGCATGCACAACAGCCAGTCGTGCGCAGCGAGCGGAACGGACAGTCGTTTCGGCGCGACCAACGTCCCGTTGACCTTTTCCACGGCGCAACGCTTGATCTCGGCGATCAGCTCGGGATAAGGAAGCGCGCGTTCCGTTT
>JAEYXD010000242.1 GCA_023428645.1 Pseudomonadota bacterium | reverse complement strand
GCCCGAGACGATCTTCGGCATGACCGCGATGTCCTCGGCCGAGCGCGACGCATGGCAGCAGAAAACCTTGGCGCTGGCGGCAGCCGGTCACAAAGTCATCGCCAGCGCGCGGTGCGATCTTGCCGGCTGGCAGGGCGGCGAGCCCGACCGCGACTACGTGCTGCAGGGTCTGCTCGCGTTCGAGGATCCCGTCCGACCTACCGCGGCGGCGGCCGTGAAGAAGGCACGCGCCGCGGACATTCGGGTCATCATGGTCACGGGAGATCACCCCGCGACGGCTCGCGCGATCGCGCTTGCGGCTGGCATCGGCGTGGAGGAGCCACGCGTCGTCGATGGGCCGGATCTCGCCGCGGCGCTGAGCGAGAACCGCGCGGACTTGAATGCCTTCGATGTCGTCGCGCGATGCGTCCCGGCGCAAAAGCTCGACCTGGTCCGGGCGCTGCAAGCCGCCGGCGCAATCGTGGCCGTCACTGGCGACGGCGTGAACGACGTGCCGGCGCTGCAAGGGGCCGACATCGGCATTGCCATGGGCGAGCGCGGCACGCGCAGCGCTCGCGAAGTCGCCTCCATCGTGCTGCTGGACGACAATTTTCAGACGATCATCGGCGCGATCTCCGCCGGCCGGCAGCTCTTCGACAACCTGAAGCTGAGCTTCGCCTACCTGCTGATGGTGCACATTCCGCTCGTGCTGACCGCGGCGTTCATTCCATTCGCCGGCTATCCCCTGCTCTACCTGCCGTCTCACATCGTGTGGTTGGAGCTCATCATTCATCCGACCGCGATGCTCGTCTTCCCGAACGCACCCACGTCGGAGCAACTGCGGCCCGTGAAGCAGGCGCGCCATCCGCGATTCTTCAATGCCCCCGAGTGGACACTCATCTGCATCGCCGGGGTCGTCGTGACCGTCATCATCGTGTTCGGCTACATCCGCAGCCTAGGGCCGGGCGCCGACACCAATCACGCCCGCAGCATGGCAATGGTCGCGCTCATCGTCGCCAGCGCGGCGATCACGCTGGGGCTGACTCGGCTGCGGACCCGCGCCGCCATCATTGCCGCCGCCGTAAGCGTGGCGTCGGCGATCGTGCTCATACAGCTCGCTCCGATCGCCATGCTCCTGCATCTGAGCCCGCTTCACGCGGACGACTGGCTGATCGCAGGAACCGCCGGGCTCGTGCCTGGCGTGCTCGCCTCGCTCATCACGCTGCGGCGGCCGGTACGTCGCGCGCGGTGATCGCGCGCACTGCCCTGTCGCAGCAGAGGCTGCGATGTCCTATGGTCCGTCGGGAGGACCGGAATCAGATCTGTCGGAAGGACCGGAATCGCGTCGTTTGTGATGCTTGCCGCCGCCCTTCGGTGGGCAGCCCTTGTCTCCCATCACGGCGACGCAGCGGTCGTGCATCTGTGTCTGGCACTCCGACATGCTCTTGTCGGAGCGCAAGCACGTTGCCATCTCGTCGTGAATTTGCGCCAGCTGATCACGTGTTTGTTTGGACGGCTCCTGACGTGTTTGTTTCGAGGGCTCGTCGGAACTGGGTGTCGTCTGGGCGGCAGCGAACGAGCCCCCCAAAAGCGCAACCGCAATTCCGGTAACGAGAGCGGACACTCGTTGCTTCGAAGCGGTGTTCATGAACTTCTCCTCGTCGAAACACACCGGGGGGCACGTTAGGCCGCACCATCCCGCGCGCAACCCAGGGGTTTCCGTCACCGGCTGCGTCATCACGTGAAGGCAGCCGCGCCAAGCCGCGTGCTGCACGCCCCTACGACGATCGAAGCTGCAAGTTCCGCTAGAGCGCGCCGCCGTCGTGCGAGTACGCCCGCGGGCGGTTCCAAGGCATGAGCTGCAGCACGCGCGCGAGCGCACACGTACCCGTCACGCCGGCGAACATGAGGCCTGCACCCACGAACGCCGCGACGAAGTAGAACGCACTGGACACGGTCGCACCGAGAGCCGTCGCCAACAGCACGATCGAGCCGGCGGTGATTTGCACCTGTCGCATCAGCTCCAACGGTTGCCGCTCGTCGCGGACGACCGGCAGGCCCGCTCGCTTCCACGCGTCCAAACCACCTTCGAGAATGTATGCCTCCCCCGTGGCACTGCCGGCGAGGGCGCTTGCATGGGCGCGTGTCCGGCCGCCGGATCGGCAATGGAAAATGACGGCATGTGCCGTGATCGGCGCCTGGCGCGCGATCTCGCCCACTGGCAGCAGCGTCGCGCCGGGAATGCGCTCCCGCGCGTGCTCGTCCGGCGCGCGGATATCGACCAACAAGGCGCCGGTCTGCTGCAGTCGACGGGCTTCTTCGGGAGTGATGTGTCGTATGGACATTTGTGTTCCTCGATCGCCTGGGCTCAGGCGCAGTAGATGTTCTTGAGCAGCGTGATCAGCCGCTTCACGTCCGCATCGTCGATGCGGTAGTGGACCGTCTGAGCCTCGCGGCGAAACGCCACCAAGCCTTCCTCGCGCATTTTGGCCAGATGCTGCGACAGGGCCGATTGGCTGATGCCGACCTGCTCCGCCAGTTCGCCCGCGCTCATTTCGCCGGCCTCGATCAACAGACAAAGAATGACGAGGCGCCGCTCGTTCGCGAGCGCGCGCAACATCGCCGCCGCATTGCCGGCATTGGCTGTCAGCGCCGACAGGTCGTTACGACGGGCACTCATGGGCGGCGTTCTCCTCATCGGGCGTCATTTAGCTTCTGCTACTTTAGTTATCGCTAAAATACCGAACAAGCGGAGAATGTCGCACATGAAGGAAGAAGGGCCGATGAGGCCACAATCCTGAACGGGTCAGCTCGGCCGTCGATCGACCTGCTGCGCGAGCTCGTGCTGCCGCTGCGAAACCTTGACCGGCCCGTGCGCGACCTGCGCCAGCGTACGCAGCTCGATCGGTAGCGTCGCAAGCTCGTGCGCGCAATGCGCACGCAAGCTCTGCAGGTCGTGGGGCGGTGTCTTGCGTCGCCCGTTCACCATGACTTCCTGCAACAGCGGCCGCCCTTCCATCACTTCATCGGCGCAGCCGATCACGTCTTGGGACACCCTGCCGTGCGGATCCAAGTGTCTGAACACCTGCCGCGCGCCCGGCCAACTTTCTTTGCCAAGCGATCGCTTACGGCATGGCATTCCCGCGTACTCGTGCAGCTTGTACGCACAATCGAGCGAAGGGGCGTCCTCGGACACGCTGAGCCGCGTGCCGATGCAGTACGCGTCGATCGGCGCGCCTTGCGCTCGCAGCCTCGCGATCTCGAACTCATCCAGGTTGCCGCTGACATAGATGCGCGTGTCACGACAGCCCTCGGCATCGAGAATCTCACGCGTCCGCTTCGCGTCGGACACGAGATCACCGCTGTCGATCCGCACGGCCTGCACGAGCACGCCCTGCCGACGCAGCTCGTTCGCAAGCCGGGCGGCGCGCAGCGCGCCCCGCTCCGTGTCGTACGTGTCGATCAACAAAGTGAGATTTTCCGGCTGGGATTGAGCGAACGCGCGAAATGCCGCGACCTCGGTCGTATGCGCTTGAACGAACGAATGCGCCATCGTGCCGGCGAGAGGAATGCCGAACTGCCGCGCCGCCGCCACCGTGGCCGTCGCATCGAAGCCCGCGAGATAGCTCGCGCGGCTGGCGAACAATGCCGCCTCGCCGCCGTGGGCGCGGCGCATCCCGAAGTCGATGAGCGGGGTCGTGCCGGCGGCGAGCCGACAGCGCGCCGCTTTGGAGGCGACGAGGGTCTGGTAGTGCAGCAAATTGACGAGACGGCTCTCGACGAGCTGCGCCTCGGGCAGCGGCGCCTCCACTCGAAGGATCGGCTCGCTCGCGAAGCACACCGTGCCCTCTCGCATTGCGAAGACATCCCCCGTGAAGCGCAGGCTGCGCAGTCGCTCGATGAGCAGGGGGCTGAAGCGATGGAGGGAAGCGAGCCAGGCCACCTCCTCCTCCGAAAACCGCAAGGACTGCAGGTAATCCAACGCGTGCTCGATTCCGGCTGCCACGAGGAAGTTGCGCGATTCGGGTAACCGCCGCACGGCGAACTCGAACACTGCGCGCTGCGTCATGCCCTCCCGATAGTAGGCATCCAGCATCGTGAGTTGATAGAAATCCGTGAGCAGCGCCGCGGGGCACTCCATCGAGGGATCGTTCATGTCGGCTACCTCGCGCAGTTCGGCCGCCGATCGATGCAATCGGAGCGCGATTCTGCGAGCCCCTCGCGGCGCGTCACATACGGGATACCGCTGGCTGCTTCGCGGGAGCTACGGAATGGCACGTCGTCTCGATGACCGCACCATCGCAATACGTACGGCGGAGAAGCGCATGCCGAACGACATGTCGGTGCAGATCGAGCGGACACATGCACTCGTGTTCGCCCCCGCCCACTCGCGAGCCCTCGGCGAGCGCGTCGCCGCGGCACTCGGGGTCGCGCTGGCCGCAAGCGAGGAGCGCGAGTTCGAAGGCGGCGAGCACAAGATGCGCTCGCTCGTCGACGTCGGCGGCTGCTCGGTGTATGTCGTACAGAGTCTCTGCGGCGACGCGCGCGCATCCGCGAATGACAAACTCTGTCGATTGCTGTTCTTCATCGGCGCGCTCAAGGATGCGGGCGCGGCCCGCGTGACCGCTTGCGTGCCCTACCTCGCCTACGCGCGTAAGGATCGCCGCACGCAACCGCGGGATCCGGTAACGACACGGTATGTCGCCGCCCTCTTCGAAGCCGTCGGCGTCGACGAGGTCGTCGTGCTCGATGTCCACAACGAGGCCGCGTTCGACAATGCCTTCCGGTGCCGCACCACTCGTATCGAGGGCGCCGCGGTGTTCGCCGATGCGCTCGGCGCCCACGTCGATGCCGCGCGCTGCGCCGTCGCCTCGCCCGATCTCGGCGGCGTCAAGCGCGCACAGCGACTGCGCGAACAGCTCGCCGAGCGCTTCGCCACCGATCTGGGTTTCGCGTTCATGGAAAAGCGCCGCGCCCGCGGCGTCGTGTCGGGCGAAATGCTGGTCGGCGACGTCATGGCTCGCGACGTCGTCATCCACGACGACATGATCGTATCCGGCGGCACGATTCGACGAGCCACCCTGGCGGCCCGCGCCGCCGGCGCGCGTCGCATCATCGTCGTTGCGACGCATGCCGCGTTCACTTCGTCCGCCGCGCAGCTGTTCGAGACCGACGGCCCGGACCTCGTGCTCGTGAGCGACTCGATCGAGCTGCGCGAACCGTTTTCCCGCTACCGAGGCAACCGCCTCCAGGTCTGTTCCATCGCACCCGCCGTCGCCGAGTGTGTAAGGAGTGATCGCACGCATGCGTGAGTCTCCGGACGAGTCGCCGGTCGTAGCACGCGCGGACGAGACAGGCGCGGCTGGGCATGCGTGGTTGCACGCCATGGTGGAGCAGCAGCGCGCGGCCTTTCTCTCGCAACCGCTGCCGAGCGCCGCCGAGCGCCGCGCATGGCTGAGCGCACTCGAACGCGCACTGCTCAGCGAGGAGACCGCCCTGTGTGCCGCGATCTCGATGGACTTCGGTCATCGGCCCGCCGCCGAAACCCGCCTGCTCGAACTGTTCCCGAGCCTCGCGTCGCTTCGGCATGGGCGCCGCAGGCTCGCGGGCTGGATGAAGCCCGAGCGTCGGCCAGTCTCGTTCTGGTTGCGACCAGGACGCGCAACCGTGACGTATCAGCCGCTCGGTGTGGTCGGCATCATCGTGCCGTGGAACTACCCGCTCTACCTCGCGGTGGGTCCGCTCGTCGCCGCGCTCGCCGCGGGCAATCGCGCGCTGCTGAAGCTTTCGGAGCACACGCCCGCCTTCGGACGGCTGTTCGCCTCGCTCATCGCCGCGACGTTCCCGAGCGATCTCGTGCAAGTCGTGACAGGTGATGCAACCGTTGGCCGTGCGTTCACCACGCTGCCCTTCGATCACCTGTTGTTCACGGGATCGGGTGCGGTGGCGCGCGACGTCATGGCAAGCGCGGCCCGTCGCCTCACGCCCGTCACGCTCGAGCTCGGCGGCAAATCGCCGGCCATCATCGCGCCGGAGTTCGACCTCGCGACAGCCGCGCGCCGCATCGCCTTCGGCAAGCTCGTCAATGCCGGCCAGACCTGCATCGCGCCCGATTACGTGCTCGCCCCCAGCGCGGCGCTGCCGGCACTCGTGGCGGCGCTGCGCGACGCCGCACGCTCGATGTATGGAACGGCCGCGTCGCCCGACTACGCCAGCATCGTGAACGACCATCACTTTGGCCGGCTCACGGAGCTGCTCGAAGACGCGAAAGCGCACGGCGCGCATGTCGAGGCTTTGCTCGCCGCGCCGAGCTCTGCGCTGCCGCGACGAATGCCGCCCATGGCCGTGCTCGGCGCAACGCCGCGGATGCGCATCCTGCGCGAGGAAATCTTCGGACCGATCCTGCCGCTCGTGCCCTACGAATCCCTCGACGAGGTCATCGCCTACGTCAATGCTCGGGCGCGCCCGCTCGCGATGTACGTCTTCGATGACGACGTGCGCCGGCGCGAAGCGCTGCTGGCGCGTACCGCCTCCGGCGGCGTCACGATCAACGACACCTTGCTGCACGTGACCCAGGACGATCTTCCCTTCGGCGGTGTCGGAGAGTCCGGAATGGGCCGCTATCACGGCGTCGACGGTTTTCGCACCTTCTCGCAAGTGCGGAGCGTGTACCGCCGCAGCCGCTTCGCGTTGACCGCGACGATGTACCCACCCTACGGCGGATCGCTCCAGAACCGCATTCTCGCGCTCATGTTGCGAAGCGGCGTTCGACGGCGTGGCGCGTCGATCACCAATGCAGCCCCCTGAGCAGCGTCGCGAACGCGATGGCCTCCCTGGTCGGCGGCGCGTCCGGCAAGGCATCACCCCGCGCGGCCGACGAATCCGGAAACATGTCGAAGTAGGCGTGATTGAGGACGTCGGCGAACCGCGGCGCACACGCTTCCAGGAGCTGCGCGAACAGCCCGAGACGCGATACGACGCGCGGCGGCTGGTGGATCACGGCGTCCACGACGAGCATCGCGGCCTCCTGCGGCGTCATGATAGGAACGTCGTCGTACACCCGTGTCGGCGCAATCATGGGCGTGCGCACGAGCGGCATGTTGACGACCGTGAACTTCACGCCCGTGCCGCGATATTCCGCCGCCGCGCAGCGCGCGAACGCGTCCAATGCCGCCTTCGATGCGACGTAGGCGGCGAACCGCGGCGCGTTGCTCAAGGCGCCGATCGATGAAATGACGATGACGTGGCCGCGGCGGTCGCGCACCATCTGCGGCAGGAATGCCAGTGTCAGACGCACGGCCGCGAGATAGTTGAGCTGCATCAAGCGCTCGAAATCATGCAGACGGTCGCACGAGATCGCGAGCGAGCGGCGGATCGAACGGCCGGCATTGTTGATCAGGATGTCGAGCCCGCCGAACTCCGCGAGGATGGCCGCGGCGAGCCGCCCACATTGCGTTTCGCTCGTGATGTCACAGGCGTAGATGTCCGCGCTGCCGCCTTGCGTCGCGATCTCGGCCTGCACTGCTTGCAGCTTCGGCACGTCGCGGGCCACGAGAATCAGCCGCGCGCCCGCCTGCGCGAGCCGCAATGCCGTCGCCCGCCCGATCCCCGAGCTGCCGCCCGTGATCAAGACGCGCTTGCCGCGCACGGCGCCCGCGAGTGAATGATCGAGCGACAGCTCCGGGTCGAGGTGCCGCTCCCAGTAATCCCACAGCCGCCATGCATAGTCCTCGAGCGGCGGCAGGCCGATCCCCGCGGCCGTTAACAGCGCGCGCGTGTTCGCGCTGTCGAACAGCGTCGGCAGATCGAGAAAGCGCAGCATGTTGCGCGGCAGCTGCAGATCTTCGAGCAACTGATCGACGATGGCGCGCAACGGCGCATGGCTCGCGACCGCTGCCGTGAGCTCGGCCGGCACCAGCTTCAGCAGCCGCGCATCGACGCGCAGCCCCATCAGCGGCGCGTGCCCGGCTCGCGCGAACAGATTCAGCACTTCACCCGCGCGGCGCGGCTGCGGATCGGTCAGATGGAAGCAGCGGCCGTCGAGCCCCGGGGCCTGCGACAAGTGCGCGATCGCCGCCGCGACGTAGTCGACCGGCACCACATTGACGTAGCCCCCCTCGATGCCGATCGTCGGCAGCCATCCAGGCAGGTTGCGCCGCAGGATCTGCAGCGTCTTGAAGAAGTAGTACGGCCCGTCGATCTTCGTGATGTGTCCGGTCTGCGAATGACCGACGACCATTGCCGGTCGATAGATTCGCCACGGCAGCCGCGCTTCGCGCCGTACGATCGCTTCGGACTCGTGCTTCGTGCGGAAGTACGCGTGGTCGAAGCCATACGCTTCCTCGAACATGTGCTCGAGGAATACGCCGTCGTAGCGGCCCGCCGCGGCAATCGAGCTGCAAAGATGGAAGCCGCCGCTTTCGATGTCCGTTGCGAGCGCGAGCGCATTGCGCGTGCCTGCGACGTTCGCGGTGACGAGCGCAGCGTCGCTCGCGTTCATGTCGTAGAGGGCCGCCAGATGCGCGAAGTGCCGCACTTGACCGCGCAGGCGGCGGCGGTCCGCCTCGCTGACGCCGCACAGCGGCGCCGACAGGTCGCCTTCGATCGCGATCACGCTGTCCGCGCCCGCGTGCCACCAGCGGCGCAGCTCGTCGAGCCGCGCCACGGATGCGCGTCGAACGAGGACAAAGACCGGGCCCGTGCCGGCGCGCGCAAGCAGCTCCTTGACGAGATAGCGACCGATGAACCCGGTCGCGCCGGTGACGAGATAGCTCATGACAGCGTGCGCGGAGTCGCGTGGTGACGCGAGTGGCGAGGCTACAACGCGTCCCGGCTCCGGACATGCGGAGTAGCCCCTAGCGCCTGCGTGCAAGCGCGGTGTCGGCTGTCGCCCGCGCGCGCTAGTTTCGAGCCGCTATCGATTCAGACGGCGAGCACACGCATGCCTTCCCTGCGCGAATCCATGTCCGGCGTCGATCTCGCCTGGCTGCGCATGGAGCGTCCGACGAATCCGATGATGGTCATCGGCGTGTTGACGCTTGCGACGCGATTGCGATTCGCTGCCGTGCGCGCGCTCATCGACGCCCGCCTGATGCGATTTCGACGTTTCCGCGAGCTGCCGCGACACGACCTCGCCGGCACGCATTGGGAAAGCGATCCTGCTTTCACGCTCGATGCGCACCTGCACCGCTTGACGCTGCCCGCGCGCGCCGCGCAACGGCAGCTCGAGGCCGCCGTGAGCGCGCTCGCGAGCACACAACTCGATCCGCGGCATCCGCTCTGGCAGATTCACGTCGTCGAACGCTATCGCCAGGGCAGCGCGATCATCGCGCGATTCCATCATTGTTATGCCGACGGCATCGCGCTGCTGCGCGTCTTCGGCACTCTCACCGACGAGCAGGCCGCTGCGGCGCCGGCCGCGGTCGAATCCGACCCGGCCGCACCCGCCGCCAGCCTTCTCGCGGGCTTGCCGCTCGTCGGCAGCCTCGCGAGCTCGCTGCAGAGCGTCGGCTCCGGCGCGCTGGAGATCGTGTCAGCCTCCTTGCATGCGCTGTCGCATCCGGGCGAAACCGCCGCGCTCGCGACACGAGTCTCGGCGGCGACCGCCGAGCTCGCCCGCGTCGCCCTGCTGCCCGAGGACCCCGCGACGCCGCTGCGCGCGCGGCTGACGACACGCAAGCATGTCGCGTGGAGCGCGCCGTTGTCGCTCGGCGAAGTGAAGACGATCGCGCATGCGCTCGACTGCACGGTGAACGACCTGCTGCTCTCGACGGTCGCTGGCGCGCTCGGCGGCCATCTGCGCGCGCAGGGAAGCGCGACCGACGGCGTTGCGATCCGCGCGCTGGTGCCCGTGAATCTTCGCCCTGCCACCGCGCCGGTGACGCTAGGCAATCAATTCGGCCTCGTCTTCGCGAGCTTGCCGATCGGCGAGCGCGAGCCGATCGCGCGATTGGCGCAGGTCCATCGCAACATGCAAGCGCTGAAGGGCTCGGCCCAGCCCTTGATGTCGCTGTGGCTGCTGCTCGGAATGGGACTGCTTCCCGATGTGGTCGAATCGCAGGCAATCGACATATTCACGAGGAAGGCGTCGCTCGTGATCTCGAACGTGCCGGGCCCGCAGCAGCCGCTCTTTCTCGGCGGCGCGCGTATCGAACAAGAGCTCTTCTGGGTGCCGCAGGCCGGCCATCTCGGTCTCGGCGTGAGCCTGTTCACCTACGACGGCCACGTGAGCTTCGGCGTCATGGCGGACCACAACGTGCTGGCGGATCCGAGGACCGTCGTGCGCCGCTTCGCCACCGAGTTCGAGAACTTGTTGTTGTGCGTCATCTCGAAGCGTCCCGCGCAGGCGCGGCAGCGCGAGCGCCGCCGGCGAAGAGACACTCCGTAATCCTTCGTGGACTTTCGCTATACCGCGGCTCGCATGCGCGGGTCGAGACTTCGCGCCTGTTGTCGACGCAATCGACAGCGGACCTCCACCACCGTCATTGCCAGGAGATCATCATGGCTGCGAAGAAGGGTAAACGCCGCGCCGCGAAACCGGCTGCGAAGGTCGATGTCGTCGAATTCGGGCACAACGTGTGGCTCGCGGGTCTGGGCGCGGTCTCGCGCGCGAGCACCGAGGGCCCGAAGCTGTTCGAATCGCTCGTGGAAGAAGGCGCGATGTTCCAGGAGCAGGTGCGCGACAACACGGGACGCGCGCTGAAAGACGCGATGTCGCAGATCCGCGGCTCGGCCGACGACCGCGTCGCCGCGATTCGTGGCAAGGCCGGCGACACGTGGGACAACGTCGAGAAGATTTTCCAATCGCGGGTGCAGCGGGCATTGCAGCAGATTGGCATGCCGAGCTCGCAAGAGATTCGCGCGCTGACGCGCAAGGTCGATGAGCTGACCCACGCGGTCGAGTCGGCACGCAAGCGTGACCGGCGCGGTGCATCCGGGTCCGCGCGCTCGCACGCCGGCGGTGCGCACCAGGGCGCCGCCGTCTAAGGCCGCGTCGCGATGTTGAGCGTCGAGTCCGCCGCCAAGAAGCGCGCCAGTCGCCGACGCATCGGGCTGGCGCTCGCTGGCGGTGGGCCGCTGGGCTCGTTCTATCAGCTCGGCGCACTGCACGCGCTCACCGAGTGCATCGATGGGCTCGACCTTTGCAGTCTGCGCGGCTACGTGGGCGTGAGCTCCGGAGCGATCCTTTGCGCCTGTCTCGCGAACGGCTTGTCCACGGACGAGATCATTCGCTCGTTCCTCCTCGACGACGAATCGGCCCGCTTTCCGCTCGCGCCGGGGCTTCTCATGCGTCCGGCGATCGGCGAATACGCGAGCCGGGTCGCGCGCATCCCGGAGCTGCTGGGTCAGATCGCGGCGCAATGTGCACGCGATCCGCTGCGCCAGAATTGGGCGAGCGCATTGAGTCCGTTGCTGGAAGCGATTCCCACGGGCGTCTTCGACAATCGCCCGTTCGCGCGCTACCTGCATGAAGTGCTGACGAGCGAAGGCCGCACCGACGACTTCCGCAAGCTGCCGTGCATGCTGCGCGTCGTCGCCACCGAGTTGGATAGCGGCTCGGAGGCTCGCTTCGGTGAACCGGAACTGGATCACGTGCCGATCTCCGAGGCGATTCGCGCGAGCACTGCGCTGCCGGGCCTGTACACGCCGGTCAGGATCGAAGGTCGCACCTACGTCGACGGCGCGCTGCTGCGCACGGCGCATGCCTCGCTCGTGCTCGATCAGGGCGCCGATCTGGTGATCTCGATCAACCCGCTCGTCACCTTCGACGGCACGACGCAACGGTTGGGACGCTCACGCACGCTCGCCGAGCGCGGCTTCGTCGCGGTGATGAATCAGACGTTTCGCGCGCTCATACAGTCGCGCATGCAGGTCGGGATGGCGCGTTATCACGAGCTGTATCCATCCAGCGATCGCCTGCTGCTGCAGCCGAATCGCAACGACAAGGCGATGTTCTTCGCGAACGTGTTCCGGTATCGCGATCGTTGTCGGCTCGCCGAACACGCGTATCAATGCACGCGCCGCGATCTCAAGCGGCACGCGCGGGAACTGCAGCCCATGCTCGTACGGCACGGCCTCGGTTTGCGCGCCGAGCGCTTGAACGACCGCAGCCGCAAGATCCTGGCGGGCACGTCGAATGCCGCGGGTGCGCCACAGCAGGTATTCGCGCGGCTCGATCGAACGCTCGCGCGACTGTCGGATCTGCTGCAGGACGCGAAGGCATAACCGGCGTGGCTGCGTACCGTCTATGGGTCGAGCTCGCGATCGAGGTGCTCGTCTATGTCGTGCTGATCATCGCGCTCGTCGCGCCTGAAGATCACGCGACGGCCCTGCTCCTCATCCCCGTCTGGATGTTGGCAGTGCGCATCGCGCTGGTCCTTGCCAGCTTCTGGCTCTCGGAGCCGCTCAGCACTGCCGCCCACCTCTCGCCGTCCGCGCGCTGGCGTATGTGGATTTGCGAATCCGTCGCCTTGTACAGGTTCCAGTCTCTCATCATGAGCGGGGCCGGCCCTGACCGGTTCGTGCCCCAAGCGGCGAACGAAAAGCCGGTGATCGTCCTGCTCCACGGCATCTTCTGTAATGGAGCGATCTGGCGTCCGCTCGCCGCCGCGCTGGCCGATCGCACCGGCTGCGAAGTTCATACGCCCAGCATGCCCCGCGTCACCGCCAGCCTGGCCACGCAAGTCGACGACTTCGCCGCGCTGCTCGAAGCGCAGTCGAGCAGCGGCGCGCGCCGTGAAGTGATCGTCGTCGGCCACAGCCTCGGGGGTCTGATCGCCCACCGCGCCGCAATGCGCCACGGCGACCGGCTTGGCATCGTGCGCCTGATCTGCATCGGCACGCCGCATGGCGGCTCCGAGGTGGCGCGATTGTCACGTACGCGTATCGCCCGCGATCTGCGTCCGAACAGCCCCGCGCTCGCCCGCGCCCGCAGCAACTCCATCGAGGTCGTCAATATCTTCGCGGAGCACGACAACCTCGTCGTTCCTGCGCAAAGCAGCCGCCTGTGCTGCGCGCGCAATATTCCGATCGCCGGCTGCGGCCACATGGCGCTCATCTACTCGCGCAAGGTGTTCGAGATTCTCGTGCAAGAAGTCGCGCGCGAGGCGGAGCATGCGCTTACGGCCGTTTCCGATTGCCGCTAATGCCTACGGGACCCTCACGTGGCCGATACGCGGGCGAAAGACTAGCGTCGAGCATTCCTCCATAGCGCTGCGCGTGACGCCATGAACGATCGACCGTGGCTCGAGCACTACCCTCCCGGCACCTCGCCCGATATCGAGCTCGACTCACGAGCGACGCTCGTGTCGATGTTCGAGCGCGCCTGCGCGCGGTTCGCGCAGCGCCCGGCGTTTCACAGCTTCGGCACGACACTGACCTTCGCGGAGCTCGAGCAACGCTCGCGCCAGTTCGCGACGTTCCTGCTCGGGCGCGGCTTCCGCAAAGGCGATCGCATCTCTCTCATGATGCCGAACATCCTGCAGTACCCGATCGCGTTGTTCGGCGCGCTGCGCGCCGGCCTCGCGGTCGTGAACACGAATCCCCTCTACACGCCGCGCGAGCTCGCGCATCAGCTCCGGGATTCGCAGGCCGCGGGCATCGTCGTGCTGGAGAACTTCGCGCACGTCGTCGAGCAGGTTCTCGGCGATGTGCAGCTGAGCACGATCGTCACGACTCAGCTCGGCGACATGCTGCACTTCCCGCGCCGCATCGTGACGAACTGGGCCGTGCGCCGCTGGAAGAAGCTCGTCCCCGAATTTCACATCGACGGCGCCATCACCTTCCAGGACGCGTTGGCGATCGGCGCCGGAGCCCGCGCCCGAACGCCCGAGGTGCACGGCGAGGATCTCGCCTTCCTGCAGTACACGGGCGGAACCACGGGCATCGCCAAGGGGGCGATGCTCACGCACCGCAACGTCGCGGCGAATCTCGAGCAGCTCACGTCGCTGTGGCGCTCCTTCATCGTCGAAGGACGTGAAGTCGTAATCACGCCACTGCCGCTCTACCACGTGTTCTCCCTGACCTGCAGCTGCCTGCTGTTCACGAAGCTGGGCGGCCTGAACGTGCTCATCGCGAATCCGCGCGACATCCCCGCCTTCGTCGCCGAGCTGAAGCACTGGCCGTTCACGTTCATCTCCGGCGTCAACACGCTGTACAACGCGCTGCTCGAGCAGCCGCAATTCCGGGCGCTCGATTTCTCGCGCCTGAGGCTCGGGATCGCGGGCGGCATGGCGCTGCAGCCGAGCGTCGCCGAGCGCTGGTCGGCCGTCACGAAGCAGCCCCTGCTGGAAGGGTATGGATTGACGGAAGCATCGCCCGTCGTCGCCTGCAATCTTCCGAACGCGCTGCAGCTCGGCAGCGTCGGCTTCCCCCTGCCTTCGACGGAGATCTCGATTCGCGATGGCGATCGGGAGATGGATGCAAACGAGCCCGGCGAGCTCTGCGTGCGTGGGCCGCAGGTGATGAAAGGCTATTGGCGCAACGCCGCGGACACCGACAAGACGCTCGACGCGCACGGGTGGCTGCGCACCGGCGACATCGCGACGCTCGACGCCAAGGGATTTCTTCGCATCGTCGACCGCAAGAAGGACATGATCATCGTGTCCGGCTTCAAAGTGTTTCCGAACGAAGTCGAGGCCGCCATCGCGCAACACGAGGCCGTCGTCGAGGTCGGCTGCGTCGGCGTGCCGGACGCTCGCTCCGGGCAAGCGGTGAAAGCGTATGTCGTCGCACGTACGGCGACCGTCACGGAGGAAGAGCTCATCTCGCATTGCCGCCAATACCTCACGCCGTACAAGGTCCCGAAGTCGATCGAGTTCCGGGAGACGCTGCCCAAGACGAACGTCGGCAAGATCCTGCGACGGATGCTGCTCGACGAGCCGCGGAAGGCGAGCCATGACGATTCCGGCGCTGTCGCTCATTGACGAGATCGCTGCCACGCGCGCGCGGATGCGTCGCGATCGCAAGCTCGGCGCCGCGCTCTCCCGGCTGCAGGCATGGCAGGTGGCGCGGCTGCGCGCCACTTACGCCGATTACCAGGAGATCGAGCGCTTTCGCGCCGCGCTCGATTTCTTCGTGCAGGACTTGTACGGCCCGCGCGACTTCCGGGAGCGCGATCGCGATCTGCGCCGCGTGATCCAGACATGGCAACGCGTGCTGCCGCAACGCGGTCTCGAGGCCATCACCCGCGCACTGCAGCTCGAAGCGCTCTCGCAGAACCTCGACCTGGACGTCGTGCGCACCCTGGCTTCCGCGCCATTGGCGGAGGCGACGTATGCCGACGCCTATCGAAGCGTAGACCGCCGCGCCGACCGCGAGCGGCAGATCGCGCTGATCGTGGACGCCGGACGTTCGCTCGATGCGCTGGTCGCGCGCCCATGGATACCGGCCGCCCTGCGTGCCGCGCGAGGTCCCGCGCGCCTCGCGGGCGTTGCCGGTTTGCACGAGTTCCTCGAGCGCGGCTACGCGGCGTTCGCGAAGATGGGTGGCGCCGACGCTTTGCTGCGCGCCATCGAGCGACGCGAGACCGCGATCATGAACAACCTGTTCGCGGGCGCTCCCCAGCCGTTCGCGATCGAGCGCGAGAGGATCGCGCCGGAGCAGGCGTGATGCGCGACGCGGCGCGCACTCGCTTCATCATCATCGGCGCCGGCTCCGCGGGTTGCGTGCTTGCCGATCGTTTGTCGGAAGATCCGCGCAGCACGGTGCTGCTGCTCGAGGCGGGCGGACCCGACCGCAACCCGCTCATCCACATGCCCGCCGGCATCGCACGCCTCGTCCACAACCGGCCGATCAACTGGGATTACTACACGGAGCCGGAGCTGGAGCTGAATCAGCGCCGGCTCTATTGGCCTCGGGGCAAGGTGCTGGGCGGCTCGAGCTCCATCAACGCGATGTGCTACGTGCGGGGTCAACCGCAGGACTACGACGACTGGGAGCGCGCCGGCAACACCGGCTGGAACTTCGATGCGGTGCTGCCGTACTTCAAGCGCTCGGAACGCCAGGCGCGCGGCTCACGCCTGCATGACTCGCCCTATCACGGCACGGCCGGCAAGCTCGCGGTCGAAGACCTCCGCGATGTGAACCCGCTCAGCCGTGTATTCGTCGCGGCGGCCATGTCGATCGGCCTCGAACACAACGACGACTTCAATGGCCCGCGCCAGGAAGGCGTCGGGTTGTATCAGGTCACCCAACGCAAGGGCCGGCGCTGCAGCAGCGCCGCGGCGTTTCTCGGCGCGGCGCGCACGCGGCCGAATCTCACGATTGCCACGAACACGCTGGCGACCCGTCTTGTCGTCGAGCGCGGCCGCGCCGTCGCGGTGGAAGCGACCCGTGACGGACGGCTCGCGCGTTACGAATGCGACGGGGAGATCATCGTCTGCGCCGGCACGATCAATTCGCCGCAGCTGCTCATGCTCTCCGGCATCGGCCCACCGACCCATCTGAGTGAGCTGAACATACCCGTCGTGGCGGCTTTGCCGGGCGTCGGTCTGAATCTGCAGGACCATCTCGACATCACGCTGCTGCAGAAGTGCACGCAGCCGATCACCTACGATTTGTCCGCGCTCCGCGAGCTCAGTGCCGGCCTGCATTACGTCCTGCGGCATCGCGGCCCGGCGGTCTCGAACATCGCTGAAGCCGGCGGATTCGTGCGCAGCAGCCACGCGCCGCCGGACCGGCCGGACATTCAGCTGCATTTCGTCCCGGCACAGCTCGACAATCACGGCTTCAATCGCCTGCCCGGTTACGGTTACACCCTGCACGCATGTTGCCTGCGGCCGGAAAGCCGCGGTCGGATCGGTCTGCGCTCGAACGATCCGCACGCGGTTCCCTGCATTCATCCGCACTACCTGCAGTCTGGTCACGATCTGGCGGTGATGATCGAGGCCGTGCAGCTGGCGCGCGAGATCCTGGCGGCGGTTCCTTTCGATGCCTTTCGCGGCGCCGAGGTCTTTCCGGGGGCCGCTGTCGCGACACCCGCGGCGATCGCCGCCTTCATCCGCCAGCGCGCCGAGACGGTCTATCACCCCGCGGGAACGTGTCGCATGGGCATCGACGATCACGCGGTCGTCGATCCGCAGCTGCGCGTGCACGGTGTGCAGGCGCTGCGCGTCGTCGACGCCTCCGTGATGCCGACCTTGGTCAGCGGCAACACGAACGCGCCGACGATCATGATCGCCGAGAAGGCGGCCGATGCGATCTTGAATCGCATCCCGGCAACGGCGCGAGACCGTCCCGCGTTCGTCGCAGGCGAACGCGACCGACGCGGTGATGTGCCGGCGCGACCCTAGCGCCTCTCATGCGCAGCGCTTCGCGAGCGCGTGGCCGATGCGGCTTGTGAACGGAACGGCAGGTGCCCATGTCATTGAGCGAATTCACGCAGACACCGCGCGTCGCCTATTTCTCGATGGAGATCGCGTTGCGCAACGACATCCCGACGTACGCGGGCGGCCTGGGCATTCTGGCCGGCGACACGATTCGGACGGTCGCGGATCTGGAGCTGCCCGTCGTCGCCGTGAGCCTGCTCAGCAGGCAGGGCTATTTCCGGCAGGAGATCGATGCGCAGGGGCGGCAGATCGAGCACCCAGCCCCTTGGAATCCGCGCGATGTCCTGTTGCCGCTCGGCGCGAAGATCGCGATCGACATCGAGTCGCGTGTCGTGTGGATCATGGCGTGGCTGTACGTCGTGCACAGTCCCCTCGGCGGCCGCGCGCCGGTGCTCCTGCTCGACACGGATCTGCCCGAGAACGCCGCCGAGGATCGCGCGATCACGGACCATCTGTATGGCGGCGACGATCTGTATCGGCTCGAACAGGAACTGGTGCTCGGGATCGGCGGCGTGCGGATACTGCATGCGCTCGGCTTCGCGATCAGCATGTATCACCTCAACGAGGGCCACTCCGCGCTGTTGTGCGTAGAGCTGTTGCGGCGATTCGCGCGGCCGGCCACCGAGCTCGCGCCGGGCGAGTCGCTGTACGACATCCCGCAAGTGCGCTCGCTGTGCCGCTTCACGACGCACACCCCGGTCGAGGCAGGTCACGATCGCTTCAGCTACGAGCTCGTCCAGCGCGCCCTCGGCAACATGATCGAGCTCGAAGTGCTGCGCGCGCTCGCGGGCCGTGAGCGCTTGAACATGACCCAGCTCGCGCTGAACCTGAGCGAGTATGTGAACGGTGTCGCCAAGCGGCACGCCGAGCGATCGAACGAGATGTTTCCGGGACATCACGTGCATGCGGTCACGAACGGCATTCACTCGTATACCTGGGCGGCCGAGCCGTTCAAGCGCCTGTACGACCGCTACTTGACCGGCTGGCATCACGAGCCCGAACTGCTCGTGCGCGCCGACTGCTGCCTTGCCGACGCAGCGGTCATGAGCGCACACATCGAATGCAAGCAGCAGCTGATCGCCGCCGTGCGGACGGCCACCGGCATCGAGCTCGCGCTCGACCAGCCGATCATCGGGTTCTCGCGCCGCATGACCGCGTACAAGCGTCCCGATCTGATCTTCAGCGATCTCGGCCGGTTGCGTGCGATCGCCAAGGAGGCGCCGTTTCAGCTCGTCTTCGCGGGCAAGGCGCATCCGCGCGACACCGCGGGCAAGCAATCGATACAGCTGCTGCACGAGCACATACGGGAGCTGCGGAATGACGTGCGAATCGCCTTCGTGCCCGACTACGACATGGCGTGGGCGCTGCGCTTCGTCTCCGGCACCGACGTCTGGCTCAACACGCCCTTGCGTCCGCTCGAGGCGTCGGGGACGAGCGGCATGAAGGCGGCGCTCAACGGCATTCCGAGCCTGTCGGTGCTCGACGGCTGGTGGCTGGAGGGCTGCATCGAAGGCGTCACTGGCTGGTCGATCGGCAACGTCGACAGCGCGCATGACGCCGCATCGCTCTACGACAAGTTGCAGAACGTCGTCCTGCCCCTCTATCGCGGCGGCGCCGCCGGCTGGGTGCGCGTGATGAAAGGCGCAATCACGAAGAACGCCTCCTACTTTCACAGTCATCGCATGATGCGCCGCTACGGCACCGAAGCCTACTTGCGCTGAGCGCCGGACCGTTCGGCTTCACACCCGCGGATTTGCCCGATAGAACCAATGCTTCGTCGCCTCCGCGGCGACGACATACGCGGCGGTGATCGCGACGAGCAACGCGACCAGCGTCGCCGGTATCGGCACGAACCCGAGCGAGGATGCGAACGGCACGTACGGAATGAGCGGCGTGATCACGCACAGGATCAGCGTCGATATCAGCAACACGTCTCCTGGCCGACTCTTGAAAAAGGGGCGCCGCGTACGAACGACGAGCGCGATCACGAGCTCGGTCAGCAGCGACTCGATGAACCAGGCCGTGCGAAACTCCGCAACGCCTGCGTGAAAGATCCACAGCAGCGCGCCGAACGTCAGCAGATCGAATACCGAGCTCAACATGCCGAACTCGACCATGTAGCGGCCGATGAAGCGCGTGTTCCAGCGTCGCGGCCTCTCGATGAGCTCGGGATCCACGTTGTCGTCGGCCATGCCCACGGCGGGAACGTCGGACAGAAAATTGTTCAACAGGATCTGTCCGGCCGTGAGCGGCAGGAACGGCAGGAAGAGCGAGGCAAACGCCATGCTGACCATGTTGCCAAGGTTCGCGCTCGTCGTCGTGAGGATGTACTTGAGCGTGTTGGCGAAAGTCTTGCGCCCTTCCTCCACCCCGCGGCGGATCACATCCAGATCACGTTGCAGCAGCACGAAATCGGCAGCCTCGCGCGCGACATCGGCGGCGTGCTCCACGGACAGGCTCGTGTCCGCCGCGTGCATGGCGGGAGCGTCGTTGATGCCGTCGCCCAGAAAGCCGACGACGCGCCGCATCTTCTTGAGCGACAGGATGATGCGCTCCTTCTGATTCGGATCGACCTCGACGAACAGGTCGGTGCGCTCCGCTTCGCGCCAGAGCGCTTCATCATGCAGCTCGTCGAGCTGGGCGCCGGTCAACACGCGATCGTGCTTGAGTCCCACGAGCTTCGCCACGTGCTCCGCAACCAGCTTCGTGTCGCCCGAGATGAGCTTCACCGAGATGCCAAGCCGCGCGAGCCCCGCGATCGCCTCCGCGACGCCCTCCTTCGGGCGATCGAGAAAGGTCAGGAAGCCGGCGAGCTCGAGCTCGCGCTCGTCGCCGCGCACGTAGCTCTCCTGGAGCGGCAGCGCTCGCGTGGCGACTGCGATCACCCGAATACCACGAGCGCTCCAGTTCGCGTAGAGGCGCCCCACTGCGGCGCTCGCGAAGTCATCGAGCGGCGCGCCACCAGCAAGCGTCGTGCACGCTTCGAGCACAGGGTGGAACGCGCCCTTGCTGATGAGCCGGACCTCGCCGTCGCGCTGCACGACGACGCTGACGCGCTTGCGGGTGAAATCGAACGGAATCTCGGCCAGCTTGCGCACGCCGGACAGATCGGGCTTGTCTGCCGCGACGATCGCGTCGTCCAGCGGGCTTGCGATTCCTGATTCGAGCGCCGCGTTGATCGCGGCGAGCCTCACCACGCCGTCCGATCTCGCCCCGGTGACGTCATAGCCGCCTTCCAGACTGATGACGCCTTGCGTGAGCGTGCCGGTCTTGTCGGTGCACAGGACATCCATGCTCCCGAGGTTCTCGATCGCATTCAAACGGCGCACGAGCACGCCTTGTCGCGCGAGCAGCTGCGCGCCACGCGCGAGATTCACGCTGAGAATCGCCGGCAACAGCTCCGGGCTCAAGCCCACGGCGAGCGCGATGGCGAACAGAAGCGTCTCGACGACGGGGCGGCCGTCGAGCATGTGCGCCACGAACACGACGAACACGATCACCAGCATGGCGCTGGTGAGCAAGTAGCCGAAGCGCAGCACGCCGCGATCGAACTCGCTCTGCGCGGGCCCGCAGCGTCAAGCGCTGCGCGATTGCGCCGAACTCCGTCGCCGCGCCCGTGGCGACGGCGACGCAGCGCAGCGTCCCGCTGCACACGTTCGTGCCCAGATGAACGCAATTCACGCGCTTGCTCAGTGGCGTGTCCGGCGGCACTTCACCGGCCGATTTTTCGACCGGGAAGCTTTCACCGGTGAGAACGGATTCGCTGACGAAGCAATCGGCCGCGTCGAGCACACGCGCATCGGCGGGCACCAGGCTGCCGGCCCGGAGCAGCAGGATGTCTCCCGGCACGACTTCCGCGACGGCGACGAGCTGCACTTCGCCATCGCGCAACACCTTCGTGCGCGTCATGATCCGCTTGCGCAGCGCGGCGGCTTCCGTATGCGCGGTGTATTCGCGCTGGTAGCTGATGAGAGCGCTCGCCATGAGGATGGCGAACACGATCAGCGCATCGGTCAGGTCTCCGGTGGCAGCGGCGACGACCGCGGCAAAGAGCAACAGCAGGAGCAGCGGACTCGCGAACTGCCGCCACAGGATGTCCCAGCGCGACGGCCCATGTTCGGTGCGCAGCTCGTTGCGCCCGAAGCGCCTGAGATGCTCGGCCGCCTGCGCCGACGTCAGCCCACGTTCACTGCTGCCGAGCTGCTCGAGGATCTGCTGCGGCGCGAGCGCCCAGTACGCTCCGATCGTCCGCGGCTCGCGCTCGCTCCTCGTACCGAAGAGTCGCCGCGATAGCCAGAGACCCGGCACCATCGGCAGCCAGAAGCTCAAGCCGCGAAACAGCAGCGTCGCGGAAAGCGCCACGGGCAGCGGAATACCCGCAAGCTGTAACGTGAGTACGGAGCTCGTCTCGAAGGTGCCCAAACCGCCCGGGAGCACGCCAAGGGTGCGAAACAAGTTCGAGATCATGAAACTCGCGAACACCGGCGCGGGAGACGCCGTTTCGCCGAGCGCCTTGATCAAAACCCATACAGTCGCCGCGTCGAGCAGAATGATCGCGGCTTGGCAGGCGCAAGCGATGAGCAGCAGCCGCGGTTGCCGCACGAGCGTCGTGTCGGCTTCCGCCATCGATTTCAGCAGCGACTGCACCGCGCGAACCCGCCCCAGATGCTCGATGAGCCTGCCCCTGCGTCCCGGCAGCAGAAACAACATGAGTACCAGTGCGACACTGGCGGCAATGAACGCCATCGTGGCGATCGTGACCGTGGTGCGCGCCGCGCCCGTCAGCGGCAAGAGCAGCAGCGCGAGCAACAACAGAACGATGTAACTGGCGAAGTACGACGTGAGATTGACGACGACGTTCGCCATCACCGCCGGTCTGCGCATACCCAGATGCTCGAAGTGCTTCGCGACGGCGGCCGTACCGCTGACGCCTGCCGACGGCAGCGCCTGATCGATGAAAAGCTTCGCGAGGCTCAAGCGGAAGACGGCGCCGCGCGACAGCGGAAAGGCCGCCACGGCGCCAAAGGCTCGCCAGATCTCCCCCTGCGCCACGTACGTCATCACCTGCAGGAGGAGCGCCACCAGGAGCCACCCTCCTTGCGCACGCTCCGCGATACGCGCGATCTCCTGCGCTTCCGAGAAATGCAGTGCGGCGATGGTGATGCCAACGACAACAGCGATGCCCAAGCCCCACGACAGCCACCGGGTCGTTGCCGTCGGCCCACTGCCGCGCTCCGCGATCCGCTCGGCATCTGAGTGATTTGCCTGCAGCACTTCACGGTCCACGGGTGCCTGTTCCTGAAGGCGCTGCCGATTCGATCAGAGCGCATACCGGCGCCGAACTCAGGGGCTCACGACGATGGTGTCCGAACCTGACTGGGCAGGTTCAGCTTCACGGCTCGACCGTCGGCCTCAAAATTCGGGAATGCGCGTAGCGCTTACGGACGATCGCGGCGGCGGCGCGTCATGCGCTCGAGCCGCCGCGCAGCAGGAAGCGCGGCTCGAAGAACGCGAATCGCACTACTATCCGCGTCGTTCGGTCGAGCGAATCGTCCCGAGCCCGACCTCGTGCAGCCACGCGCACGTACGCAGGAACCCGCCGAAGCAGAAGAAGTGCACGCCGTCGAAATCCGCCTGCCCGTCCGACCGTGCCTGTGCCAGATGGCACATCACCTCCTCTGGACCATGCTCTCCGACGAGCTTCATGACCGAGTTCGGACGTGCGCCGAGCGCGCGAATGGATGCCCCTACGCCGCAACGGAGTGCAAACCTGAACAGCGTCGCAATGCTCGCCGGCCCCGCCAGACCCGCGACCAGACGCGCACGTATCCCCGCGGCGCGCGACCGCGCGGCCCATTCGAGAAATGGCGCCGCCTCGAAAAAGAACTGGGTGACGAAAGTCGCGTCCAACCCCGCCGCGGCGGCGAGCGCGGCCTTGTCGACCTCGGCCCGGCGAATCGTCTCGACCGACACTTCGTGATGCCCTTCCGGATGGCCGGCGA
>JAEYXD010000034.1 GCA_023428645.1 Pseudomonadota bacterium | reverse complement strand
CCGAAGTATTCAGTCAGCAGCGGATCGATGCGCTTGGCCATTACTCTGTATGCGTCGAACAGCGCTTCCGCCGAACTCGGGCGGAACTTCGCATCGGTCCTCAAGTAGGTCAGGAACTCGGCGAACGAGCCCTTGAAGTCGACCTGGCGAATGATCTGGTCCATCTCCGCGCGGATGCGCTCGACCTCGCGCAGGCCGAGTTCGTGCACTTCGTCGGGGGACAGCATGGTCGTCGTATACCAGCGCACGCGGTTCGCGTAGTACTCGGCGCCCTGCGGCGAATCCCAGATGCCGACACTCGCGCGCGAAGCAGGCAGATACTCGCGCGCGATGAACGTCTGCAGCCGTCGATACGCGGGGACGACCGTCGATTCGATCGCCTGGCGAGCATCGTGCGCGAGCGCCTGCTGCCGAGCGACGGGCACGGCCGCGGGAAAGCGCGTGAACGGCTGATAGAACAGGCTGCGCGTCGGGTCGGTGACGAGATGTGCCTCGAGCTGCTTCGCGACGCGCTCGACAATGATGCGCGGCTGCACGTTGCGCTGGCTGATCCCCTCGCGCATCAGTGCGATGGTGTCGTCGACGTACCGATCGAGGGCCCGCAATCGCGCCAGCCAGTCTTCGTAGTCGCGCGTCGAGGCGAAATCGATGACCTCCGTCACTTCGTTCGCCGTCAGAATGCCCGCGCTGTAATTGAGTTGATCGACCGGGCGCAGCTCCGCATGGAAGCGGTAGGCGTCGAGTCGATCCTGATAGAGCCGGACGAACAGCTCGCGATTCAGGCGATCGTCCTCCGACAGCGCGCTCGCATCGATGCGATTCGCCGCCTCGATCCAAGCTCGATATTGCTTGTCGCGCTGCGCAAACGCCTGCGGCGTGAGCTCGGTCCAGCGTGCATTGAAGCGCTTGTCGCCGAGGTACGTGGCCGCTCGCGGATAGTCCTTCAGATCCTGCTCCCACGCGGTTTCGAACAACGCATGCAGCTCGGAGGTCGGTGCGGCCTCGCCCGCGAGGCCGACGCTGCTGACGAGGAAGGCGAAACCGAGAAGCCACCGATTCATGACCCGCTCCCGACGGCGAAAGGTGAGCGCATTCTGTCATGCGTGCCGCTTCAAAAATCGCGTTACATCCCGTCGAGCGCTCGGCTACCATACCGCCACCCATCGCACGAGCCGATCGCCGTTACAGAACGGCAGGCTTCAAGGCGCGGCCGGAGAGAGTGAGCACGGGCTCACCGCCGAAGGCGCAACCGCCCGGAAACGCTCAGGCAAATGAACGGCGTGCCTTTGCGATGAGGTCAGGCAGAGTCCCGTCACCCAGACGTGAAGCTTCCTGGTCTCATCGCTCGACGGGCTCTGGAGAGCGATCGCTTCATGCGATCCACCGAAGGGGAGAGGCGCTGATCACATCGAACGATGTCATCGGTTAGGCGCCGGATCTCTCAGGTCGAGAGGACAGAGGGGCGCATGACCGATCGTTCGGTCGTGCGTGTATTCACTGTTCTCACGGAGCTCATCGATGGGATTCAAAACCCCCTTGTTCGAAACGCATGTCGCCGCCGGTGCCCGCATGGTGGACTTCGGCGGCTGGGATATGCCGGTCAATTACGGCTCCCAGATCGAAGAGCATCATGCCGTGCGGCGCGATGCCGGCATGTTCGACGTATCGCACATGCTCATTGCCGACGTCACCGGCGCGCGCGCCCGCGATTACTTGCGCTATCTGCTCGCGAACGACGTCGCGAAATTGCACGACCCCGGCAAGGCGCTCTATAGCTGCATGCTCAACGAGCGTGGCGGCGTCGTCGACGACCTCATCGCTTATTTCATGCACGACGCGTGGTTTCGCGTCGTCGTGAACGCCGGCACGCGTGACAAGGACATCGCGTGGCTGCGGCGACATGCCGCTGGTTTCGGCGTCGAGATCGAGCCGCGCACCGATCTTGCGATGGTCGCCGTGCAGGGGCCGAACGCGCGCGCCAAGGCTGCGCCGCTCTTGGGCGAGCATGCCGTGGCCGCGCTCGAGCTCAAGACGTTCTTCGGCCGTGAGCTCGGCAAGTACTTCGTGTCCCGCACCGGCTACACGGGCGAGGACGGCTTCGAGATCGTGCTGCCGGCGAACGAGATCGCGGCGCTCTGGGCCGCGCTGAAAGCGGCCGGCGTCACTGAATGCGGGCTCGGCGCGCGCGACACGCTGCGCTTGGAAGCCGGTATGAATCTCTACGGCAACGACATGGACGAGAACGTCTCGCCGCTCGAATCGGGGCTCACCTGGACGGTTGCCTTCGATCCGCCCGAGCGCGATTTCGTCGGTCGCGCCGCGCTCGACGCGCAGCGCCAGGCGGGCGTGCCGCGCAAGCTCGTCGGCCTGATCCTGGACGAGCGCGGCGTGTTGCGCGGTCACCAGAAGGTGCTGGCGCCCGATGTAGGCGAAGGCGAGCTGACGAGCGGCACCTTCTCGCCGACGCTGGAGCGGTCGATCGGCTTCGCGCGCGTGCCCGCGGCCACGGGCGATCGAGTGCAGGTCGACATTCGCGGCAAATGGCTGCCCGCCCGTGTCGTCAAATATCCGTTCGTGCGCAACGGCAAAGTTCTGGTTCAGTAACAGCTACCCTCATCAGGCAGGTTTCGCATATGTCTTCCATTCCCGCCGATCTCAAGTATCTCGAATCCCACGAATGGGCGCGTCTCGAGAGCGATGGCACGGTCACGATCGGCATCTCCGATCATGCGCAGGGCGCGCTCGGCGATCTCGTGTTCGTGGAGGTGCCGGAAGTTGGCAAGGCGCTCAAGAAGGGCGGAGCCGCCGCCGTCGTCGAATCCGTGAAGGCAGCCTCCGACGTGTACAGCCCGATCTCGGGTGAGGTCATCGCGGCGAACGAATCGCTCAGCGGCGCGCCCGAGCTCGTGAATCAAGATCCGTACGGTCAAGGCTGGCTGTTCAAGATCGCGCCTGCGAACAAGGATGAGCTGGCGCAGCTGCTCGATGCGACGGCGTACGAAAAGGTCGTCGAGAACGAGGCGCACTGAGCCATGCCGTTCATTCCACACACCGATGCCGACGTCGCCTCGATGCTCGAGACGATCGGCGCCTCGAGCATCGATGCGCTGTTCGAAGAGATCCCGGCCGCGTTGCGCACGAAGTCGCTCGCCGGCATCCCGGACGCGCTGACCGAGATGGAAGTCGGCCGGCTCATGCAGAGCCGCGCGCAGCGTGACGGTCGCCCGCTGAATTTCATTGGCGCGGGCGCGTATGAGCACCACATCCCGGCCGCCGTTTGGGCCATCGTCACGCGCGGCGAGTTCTACAGCGCGTACACGCCCTATCAGGCCGAGGCGAGCCAGGGCACGCTGCAGCTCTTGTACGAATACCAGACGATGATGGCGAGCCTGACGGGCATGCAGGTGTCGAACGCGTCGCTGTACGACGGCGCGTCGGCGCTTGCGGAAGGCTGCCTGATGGCGGTGCGCGCGCATCGCAGATCCAAGTCGGCGCGCATCCTCGTGCCGGCGGCGCTCAATCCGACCTACCTCCAGGTCGCGCGCGCGATCACCGAAGGCCAGAACCTGTCGTTCGACGTGTTGCCGTACGAGCCGGCGCTCGGCACGACGCAGCAGTCGAGCCTCGCGGCATACAGCGGCCAGGACATCACCGCCGTCGTCATTCAGCAGCCGAATTTCTTCGGCCAGCTCGAAGACGTCGATGCAATCACCGACTGGGCCCACGCGAACAACGCGCTCGTGATCGCCGTCGTCAATCCGCTGTCGCTCGCGATCTACAAGCCGCCGGGCGAATGGGGCGCGAAGGGCGTCGACATCGTCGTCGGTGACGGCCAGCCGCTCGGCGTGCCGCTGTCCTCGGGCGGCCCGTACTTCGGCTTCATGACGACGCGCATGGAGCACGTGCGCCAGATGCCGGGTCGCATCATCGGCCGCACCGTCGACCTCGACGGCAAGCAGGGTTTCACGCTGACGCTGCAGGCCCGCGAGCAGCACATTCGCCGCAGCAAGGCGACATCGAACATCTGCACGAATCAGGGGTTGCTCGTCACCGCGGCGACGATCCACATGTCGCTCCTGGGCGCGAAGGGTCTCGAGCAGGTCGCCGCGGCCTCCCAGCGCCAGACGCGCACGTTGGTCGACGCGTTGACGCAAGTGCCCGGCGTGCAGCTCGCGTTCAGTGGGCCGCGGTTCCACGAGGCCGTCCTGAAGCTCGATCGCAAGGTCGACGAGGTGCTCGAACAGCTCGCGGCGCGCGGCATCGTCGGCGGCCTGGACCTGTCGCGACACTATCCGGAACTGGGCAACGCGTTGCTCGTGTGCGCGACCGAGGTGCGCACCGATGAAGATATCCAGCGCTATGCCGAGACGCTTGCCGAGGTGATGAAGTGATGAAGTCCCGAGCCTTGATTTTCGATCACTCGCGCACCGGCCGGACCGCGACCGCGCAGCATCCGCACGACCTCGCGGCCGACGTGCCGACGCAGCTGCGTCGCAAGCGCCGGCCGACCTTGCCCGAAGTGTCGGAGCTGCAGGCCGTGCGTCACTACACGCGTCTGTCGCAGCTGAATTTCTCGATCGACACGCACTTCTATCCGCTCGGCTCGTGCACGATGAAATACAACCCGCGTGCATGCAATCAATTCGCGATGCTGCCCGAGTTTCTCGGCCGGCATCCGCTTGCTCCATCCTCCGCTGGCCAGGGGTTCCTCGCCTGCATGTTCGAACTGCAGGAGATGCTCAAGGAAGTCACGGGCATGAAGGGCGTGTCGCTGACGCCGATGGCGGGCGCGCAGGGCGAGTTCGCCGGCGTTGCGATGATCCGTGCTTATCACCGCGCCCGCGGCGATCACGAGCGCACGGAGATCATCGTGCCCGATGCGGCGCATGGCACCAATCCGGCGACTGCGACGATGTGCGGCTGTACGGTCGTGGAGATTCCATCGCTGCCGAACGGCGACATCGATCTCGACGCGCTCAAGGGAGCGGTGGGCCCGAAGACGGCGGGCATCATGCTGACGAATCCGTCGACGCTCGGCGTGTTCGAGCGCCGCATTCAGGAAGTCGCGCAGGTCGTGCACGAAGCCGGCGGTCTGCTCTATTACGACGGCGCGAATCTCAACGCGATCCTCGGCAAGGTGCGCCCGGGCGATATGGGCTTCGACGTGATCCACATGAATCTGCACAAGACGTTCTCGACGCCGCATGGCGGCGGCGGCCCAGGGTCGGGTGCGGTCGGCGTGAATCAACGATTGCTGCCGTTCATGCCGATTCCCGTCGTGGGCAAGGAGGGCGATCGCTACCGCTGGCTGGACGAGCGCGATCTGCCGCAGACGATCGGCCGTCTGTCGGCATTCATGGGGAATGCGGGCGTGCTGCTGCGAGCGTACGTCTACATGCGCATGCTGGGCCGTGCGGGCATGCAGCGCGTCGCCGAATTCGCCACGCTCAACGCGAACTACCTGCTCGCGCGTCTGAAGCAGGCGGGTTTTGATCCCGCCTACCCGGAACGGCGGGCCAGCCACGAGTTCATCATCACGCTCAAACGCCAGGCGCGCGATCTGAACGTCAATGCGATGGACTTCGCGAAGCGGCTGCTCGACTACGGCTTCCATGCGCCGACGACTTATTTCCCGCTGCTCGTGCCGGAATGCCTGTTGATCGAGCCGACGGAAACCGAAGCGAAGGAAGACCTGGATGCGTTCGTCGATGCGCTGATCGCGATCCAGTGCGAGGCGGAGCAGGACGCCGCGAAGGTCAAGGGCGCCCCCTATACTCTGCCGGTCCGCCGGCTCGACGACGTGCGAGCCGCAAAACAACTCGATTTGACCTATCAGGCGGCGGCCCGGGACGACGGTTGAGCTGCAGTCCTGCTGCGAGGGCGGAGCTGGGTTCGCACGCGCGAGCTCGGCTCGTCCCGCCTGGCTCGGTGATAGGTCGATCCCGCCGCAGGAGTGTGCATGCAGCAACGTCCTAAATTGTCTGGCGCGCCGCGTCTGCTGCGCGCCTGTTGCAACTCCTGGAATGGACTGACAGGCGCCTTCAAGGCCGAGCGAGCCTTTCAACAGGAAGTCGCGCTCGCCCTGATCCTCGTGCCGCTCGCCGTCTGGCTCGGAGAGACAAAGATCGAGCGCGCTCTCATGATTGCAGCGGTCTTGTTGCTCCTGGTGGCCGAGCTACTGAACAGCGCGATCGAAACGGTCGTGGACCGGATCGGCCTCGAACGGCACGAATTGTCAGGCTTGGCAAAGGACATCGGGTCCGGTGCCGTGCTGTTATCCTTCGCCACTCTATGCGTCGTCTGGGGGTTCATCCTCCTCGGCTGACCGACGGAACTTGAAGTGGCGCGGTCGCTCTTAATTCGCGGCACGCTTACGCGTGCGTCGTCCCGTCTACGTGAGACTCTCGACCTCATGCAAAGAACCATTCGTGTTGGGCTCCTGCGCCTCGTCGCAATTTTACTGATCGCTTCCCGAGTTCTCGCCGCCGAGGACGGTGCTCAACCCGTCGTCCCCATCGCCGATCCCGAAGACTCCCGTTGGACGCGCACGCTCGAACGCGTCGCGACCGGCGTCGTCACGATCCAAGTCGATCAGGCTCGCGCCTTCGACACGGAATGGAACATGTCGACTCAGGCGACGGGATTCGTCGTCGATGCGAAGCGCGGCCTCATTCTCACGAATCGCCACGTCGTGACGCCCGGTCCGGTCACCGCGCAGGCCGTGTTCCTCAATCGCGAGGAAGTGACGTTGTATCCGGTCTATCGCGATCCGGTGCACGACTTTGGCCTCTATCGCTACGATCCGACGAAGCTGCGCTTCATCAAGCCCACCGAGCTCAAGCTCTATCCGCAAGGCGCGCAGATCGGCCGCGAGATCCGCGTCATCGGCAACGACGCGGGCGAGCAGCTGTCGATTCTCGCGGGCACGCTGGCGCGTCTGGATCGCGAAGCGCCGAACTACGGGATCGGCAAGTACAACGACTTCAACACGTTCTATTACCAGGCGGCGTCGAGCACGTCGGGCGGCTCCTCCGGCTCACCCGTCATCGATGTGGAAGGGCGCGTCGTCGCCCTGAATGCCGGCGGCAGCTCGCAGGCGGCGTCCAGCTTCTATCTGCCGCTCGATCGCGTGACGCGCGCGCTGGAGTTGATCAAGGAGAACAAGCCCGTCGCGCGCGGCACGCTGCAGACGGTGTTCTCCTACACGCCGTTCGACGAGGTCCGCCGGCTCGGCCTGCGCGGACAGACGGAGGAGGACGTGCGGCGCAAGTTCCCGACGAAGACCGGCATGCTCGTCGTCGTCGAAGTGCAGAAGGGCTCGGCGGCGGAGCAGACGCTCGAGCCGGGCGACGTGCTCGTCAAGTTGAACGGCCAGCTCACGACCGGTTTCATCGAGCTCGCCGAAGTGCTCGATGCCAGTGTCGGCAAGAACGTGAGCCTGACGGTCGAGCGGGGCGGGCAGGTGCTCGAGCGCCAGCTCGCGGTCGAGGACCTCTACGCGATCACGCCGAGCGAATACCTCGAGTTCGGCGACGGCGTCGTCCACAACTTGTCGTGGCAGCAGGCGCGCCACATCAACGTGCCGATCAAGGGCGTGTACGTCGCGAACCCGGGCTACGTGCTCGGGGCGGCGGGCGTGCCGCGCGGCGCGGTCATTACCGAGATCGGCGGCAAGCCGGTGGACACCCTCGCGGACTTCGAAAACGTGTTGCGCGACTTCAGAGACGCAGAGCGCGCCACCGTGCGCTTCTTCACGATCGATGATCCGCGGACCGCGCAGTGGCGGGTGATCCGCATGGATCGCCGCTGGTTCGCCGTGCGCTCGTGCAAGCGCGACGATGCGAGCGGCTTCTGGCCGTGCGTGCCGTGGCCCGAGGGGCGCCCCTCGGAGCCTTTGAAGCCGGCAACGACGACGTATGCCAAGTCGAACGACCCGATCGTCAATCGGCTCGCGCCGTCGCTCGTGCTCGTGAATTTCGACATGCCGTACTCGGTGTCCGGCATCACCGAGCGCAACTATTACGGCACTGGCCTCATC
>JAEYXD010000014.1 GCA_023428645.1 Pseudomonadota bacterium | reverse complement strand
CTCGAGCTGCTTCGCGGCGAGGTGCTCGAGCGTATTCACGTTCACCTTGTACTTCGGCGCCGTGATGCTGCCCGTGAGCAGGCGCGCGCCGAGCTTGATGAGATACGGACGGCCCGGCAGCATCGGCTCGTCGTGCATCCAGATGATCGTCGCCTGAAACTGGTCCGCGACGGCTGGCGGCGCATCGGCCGTGCTCAGCACATCGCCGCGGCTGACGTCGATTTCGTCGGCGAGGACGAGCGTGATCGATTGCCCGGCGACGGCCTGTTCGACGTCGCCGTCATAGGTCACGATGCGTGCGACCTTGCTCGTGCGGCCCGACGGCAATGCACGAATCGCCACGCCCTTGCGAATCGTGCCGCTCGCGATCGTGCCGGCAAAGCCGCGGAAATCCTGATTCGGGCGGTTCACCCATTGCACGGGCAGGCGAAACGGCTTCGACTGCAGATCGTCCTCGATCTCGAGGTTCTCGAGATAACCCATCAATGTCGGGCCGCGGTACCACGGCGTGCGCGGGCTCGGCTCGAGCATGTTGTCGCCTTCCAGCGCGGACAGCGGAATCGCGGTGATGTTCGTGAGCCCGATCTGCTGGGCGAACTCGCGATACTCGGTGACGATCGTGTCGAAAATGCTCTCGGAGAACTCGACCAGGTCCATCTTGTTGATCGCGAGCACGACGTGCCGGATACCGAGCAGCGAGACGATGTAGCTGTGACGGCGTGTCTGCGTGAGCACGCCTCGGCGCGCGTCGATCAGGATCACGGCGGTGTCCGCGGTCGAAGCGCCCGTCACCATGTTGCGCGTGTACTGCTCGTGCCCCGGCGTATCGGCGACGATGAACTTGCGCTTGTCGGTCGAGAAGAATCGATAGGCGACGTCGATCGTGATGCCTTGCTCGCGCTCCGCCGCGAGGCCGTCGACGAGCAGAGCGAAATCGAGGTTGCCGCCTTGCGTGCCGACCTTCTTCGAGTCTGCTTCCAGGGCCGCGAGCTGGTCCTCGAACACCATCTTCGACTCGTACAGCAGACGGCCGATGAGGGTCGACTTGCCGTCGTCGACGCTGCCGCACGTGATGAAGCGCAGCAGGCTCTTGTGCTCGTGAGCCTTCAGATACGCCTGGATGTCGGACGCGATCAGATCGGATTTGTGCGCCATGGCCTAGAAATACCCTTCCTGCTTCTTCTTCTCCATCGACGCCGCGCTGTCGTGATCGATCACGCGGCCTTGGCGCTCGGAACTCGTCGTCAGCAGCATCTCCTGAATGATTTCCGGCAGCGTCGCCGCCGTGCTCTCGATCGCGCCCGTCAGCGGATAGCAGCCGAGCGTGCGGAAGCGCACCGAGCGCACCTCGGGCTGTTCGCCCGGCGCGAGCGGCATGCGATCGTCATCGACCATGATCAACGTGCCGTCGCGCTTCACGACCGGACGGGGCGCGGAGAAATACAGCGGCACGATCGGGATGTTCTCGAGATAGATGTATTGCCAGATGTCGAGCTCGGTCCAGTTGGAGAGCGGAAACACGCGCAGGCTCTCGCCCTTGCTCTTGCGTGCGTTGTACTGGCGCCAGAGCTCGGGACGCTGGCGTTTCGGATCCCAGCGATGCTGCGCCGAGCGAAACGAGAACACGCGCTCTTTCGCGCGCGATTTCTCCTCGTCGCGCCGCGCGCCGCCGAACGCGGCGTCGAAGCCGTACTTGTCGAGCGCCTGCTTCAGGCCTTGCGTCTTCATCACGTCGGTGTGGACGGCCGAGCCGTGCGTGAAGGGCCCGATGCCGCGCGCGAGCCCTTCGGGATTGATGTGCACGAGCAGCTCGAGCCCGAGCTTCGCGGCCATCTGATCGCGAAAAGCGATCATGTCGCGAAACTTCCACGTCGTGTCCACATGGAGCAGCGGAAATGGCGGCTTGGCCGGATAGAAAGCCTTCATCGCGAGGTGCAGCATCACGGCGCTGTCCTTGCCGATGGAATAAAGCATGACGGGCCGCTCGCACTCGGCGACGACCTCCCGCAGGATGTGAATGCTTTCGGCTTCGAGGCGTTGCAGGTGCGTCAGTCTGGTCATAGTCGACCGCGGCATCCGTCGTGCGGCGGTTTCGTAGGGGTTATAAACGGGTTAGGGGCAGCGATTGTGAGGGAAGCCACCGACAGTGCATATCGCTGTTGGGAGCGCGCCGACGACAGAAGGTTATAAGCGCCCCGTGTCCGAAAATTACCGCGCCTGATACATATGGTTACAAGCCGATAACACTTGTTTTCCTTGTAAATACGCGAACTTATTCATCATCACGGGGCATTGATCGCTACCGTTGCAGCGATTGCTTCGTCACTTTTCGAGCAGTCTCGGGGGAGTAGGAGCAGCTTTGCCTTTCGTCTTCGCCACCAAAACTTTCAGCCGTGCCTGCACGTTCGTGCTCGCCGCCACGATGACCGCCTGTGCCGTCGGTCCGGACTATCGGGCGCCGCAGCTGCCGGCCATCGATGAATGGCACGCGGCGCCCGCGCCGGGCATGCAGGCCGCGGACGCCAATGACGCGACGCTCGCGTCCTGGTGGAAAGTATTGAACGACCCGACGCTCGATCAGCTCATCGAGCGCGCGGTGAAGGAGAACAAGAGCGTCGAGCAGGCGATCGCGCGTGTTCGCGAATCACGCGCGCGCCGCAATATCGCGACCGCGGGCTTGCTGCCGTCGATCGGCGGCTCGGGCAGCGCGCGCGAGACCGAACGCCGGCGCGACGGCAGCGTCGTCGATGATTTTCAGCCGGGCGACTCGTTCGTCACCCGCGGCAAGTCGTACGGCGTGGGGATCGACGCGGGCTGGGAGCTCGACCTGTTCGGCGGCGATCGCCGCGCGCTCGAAGCCGCGTCGGCGAATCTGGGCGCGACAGAAGCCGACCTGCGCGACGTGTTGATCACCCTGTTGGGCGATGTCGCGGTGAACTATGTGAACGTCCGTACCGCGCAGGCGCGGCTGTCGTTCGCCGAGCGCAATCTCGAATCACAGCGCGAGCTTCTCGACATCACGCAATGGCGCGCCGAGGCGGGGCTCGCGACGGTGCTCGACGTCGAGCAGGCGCGCGCGAGCTATGCGCAAACGCAGGCACAGATTCCGTCGCTGCAAACGACGCTCGAGGCGGCGCTGAATCGCGTCGCCGTGCTCACGGGCCGCGAGCCCGGCGCGCTGCACGAGCTGCTGAGCGAACGGCGCGCGATCCCGATCGCGCCGCGCGATGTGGTGACGAGCGTTCCGGCGGAAGTCTTGCGGCGCAGGCCCGACCTGCGCAGCGCCGAGCGCCGACTGGCGGCTCAGACGGCGCAGGTCGGCGTCGCCACGGCCGCGCTCTACCCGAGCTTGTCGTTGAACGGCTCGTTCGGCCTGACCTCGCCGAACGCGAGCTCCTTGTTTTCCACGGGCACGGAGACGACCGGCTTCGGGCTGTCGGTCAACATTCCGATCTTTCGCGGCGGCGCGCTGCGCCAGCAGGTGGCCGCGCAGAGCGCGCTCGTCGATCAAGCGTTCGCGGCGTACGAATCGACGGTCCTCACGATTCTGGAAGAAGTCGAGAACGCGCTGACCCAGTGGGCGAACGAGCAACGCCGCTACGAGGCGCTCGTGCAGGCCGCGGAGGCCGCGCGGCTGGCGCGCGATCTCGCGCTCGTGCAGTACAACGCCGGGCTCGTCGACTTCCAGACCGTGCTCACGGCCGACAGGCAATTGATTTCCACCGAGGACTCGCTCGCGGTCAGCAGCGGTGAGCTCACCTCGAATCTCATTCGGCTCTACAAGGCTTTCGGCGGCGGCTGGTCGGTCTACCCGGCGTCCGCCACGGCCGCGGCCGGCACTCCTTAATCTCAGCGAACACTCAATGGACACCCAGACCACCATCAACAGCTCCGATGTCGCCCACACGCTCGGCGATTACGGCCGTGCGCCGTCGCCCTGGAAGCGCTATGTGAAGTGGGCGGTGCTCGCAGCCCTGGTGCTGCTCGCCGGCTATTGGTTCATGAATCGCGACGGGCGCGCGGCGACGAGCTACGTCACGCAAGACGTGCGTCGCGGCGACATCACCGTCACCGTGACCGCCACCGGTAATCTGGAGCCGCGCAATCAAGTCGATATCGGCAGCGAGCTCTCGGGCACGATGCGCCTGGTCAATGTGGATGTGAACGACGAGGTGAAAGCGGGCCAGGTGCTCGCCGTGCTCGACACGGCGCGGCTGCAAGCGCAGGTGCTGCAGCAGGAGAGCTCGCTCGCATCGGCGGAGGCCCGCGTGCTGCAGAGCGAAGCGACCTTGAAGGAAGCGCGCGCGAATCAACAGCGCTTGCTCAAAGTCCGCGAGCTGTCGGGCAACAAGCTGCCATCGCAACAGGACCTCGACGTCGCGGAAGCCGCGGTGGCGCGCGGCGAAGGCGACCTGGCCGCGGCGAAAGCCGCCGTCGCGCAGGCGCGCGCGAGCCTCGAAACCGTGCGCACCGATCTGAGCAGAACGGAGATTCGCTCGCCCATCAACGGCATCGTGCTCGTGCGCTCGGTGGAGCCGGGCTCGACGGTCGCCGCATCGCTGCAGGCGCCGGTGTTGTTCACCCTCGCCGAAGACCTCAAGAAGATGGAGCTGCATGTCTCCGTCGACGAAGCGGACGTGGGCTCCGTGCAGGTCGGTCAGAAGGCGACGTTCACCGTCGACGCCTTCCCGAGCCGCACGTTCACCGCGCACATCACGCGGGTGCACTTCGCTTCGAGCAATACGCAAAAGAGCACCAGCTCGAGCTCCTCGCAAGCGAGCGCGACGTCCACGGGTGTCGTGACCTACGAGACCGTGCTCGAGGTCGATAACGACGATCTGCTGTTGCGTCCGGGAATGACGGCGACCGCGCAGATCGTCACGACGAACATCGAAGACACGCTGCTGATCCCGAACGCGGCGTTGCGCTTCCAGCCGGAAGGCGTCGCGGTCCCGGGGATGCCGGCCGCGAGCGGCGGCGGCAGCCCGCTGTCGGCGATCGTGCCGACGCCGCGCATCCGCATGGGATCGGGCGGCGGGCGCAATCAAGGCGGCGCGGCGCGTCGGATCGGCCGCGCCTGGATTCTGGAGAACGGCAAGCCCGCGCTCGTGTTCTTCCGTCCGGGCGCGAGCGACGGCCGCTTCACGGAGGTGCTCGAGCTCGGCGAAACGCCGAACTTCGGCCGCATGGCGAGCCAGATGGAGAGCGACGAGGAATTCCAGAAGGCGCTCGCGCGCAAGCTCGAGCCGGGCGCAAAGGTCATCGTCGATACCGAGACGAACGCGAAGTCATGACAGGCATGCCCGCATCGGCACAGCCGATCATTCAGCTGTCGAAAGTCACGAAGGTCTATGGCCGTGGCGAGGCGGAAGTGCGGGCGCTGCGCGGCATCGACCTCACGATCAACGCGGGCGAGTTCGTGTCGGTGATGGGCGCGAGCGGCGGCGGCAAATCCACCTGCATGAACATTCTCGGCTGCCTGGACACCCCGACCAGTGGCGTCTACTCCTTCCTGGGCGTGCCGGTCGGGCCGATGACGGCCGATCAGCGCGCGTTGCTGCGCCGTAACTACCTCGGCTTCGTGTTCCAGGGATTCAATCTGTTGAGCCGCACGTCCGCGTTGGAGAACGTCGAGCTGCCGATGATCTATCGACACCTGCCCGCCGAGGAGCGGCGCGCGCGGGCACGCGAAGCACTGCGGGAAGTGGGTCTCGCCGGGCGTGAAGCCCACGTGCCGAGCGAGCTGTCGGGCGGTCAGCAACAGCGGGTCGCGATCGCGCGTGCGATCGTCACGCAGCCGCAAGTGCTGTTCGCGGACGAGCCGACGGGCAATCTCGACACCGAGACGAGCGCCGACATCATGCGCCTGCTGACGAAGCTGAACGAGGAGCGTGGCATCACGATCGTGATGGTCACGCACGAGCCGGACATCGCCGCGTGGACGCGCCGCATCGTGCGCTTCCGCGACGGCACGATCGCGAGCGACGAGGCGAACGAGCCGGTGCGCGACGCGGGACACTAGCGACATGTTTCTGAATGCAATTCTGCTCGCGCTGCGCGAGATTCGACGCAACGTGCTGCGCTCGTCGCTCACGATCCTCGGCATCGTGATCGGGGTCGCGGCCGTGATCACGATGGTCACGATCGGCGACGGCGCGACCGCGCAAATCCAGGCGGACATCCAGAAGCTCGGCACGAACCTGCTGCAAGTGTTTCGCGGCCAGGGATTCGGCGGGCCGGGCGGCGCGCGCTCCTCCTCGCCGCCATTCACGATGGACGACGTGCTCGCGATCGAAACGGAGATCAGCGGCGTGAAGGCCGTCGCGCCGTCGTCGGGCAGCGGCACGCAGGCGATCTACGGCAACATGAACTGGTCGACGTCGGTCACGGGTACGACCGACAAATTCATCGAAGTGCGCGACTGGCCGCTCGCGACGGGCCGGAATTTCTCTGAATCGGAGCTGCGCGGCGGCGCGGCCGTGTGCATTCTCGGCAACACCGTGAAGCAGGAGCTGTTCGGCGAGCAGGATCCGACCGGGCAGAACATTCGGCTCTCGCGCCTCTCTTGCCAGGTGATCGGCGTGTTGGCGGCGAAGGGGCAATCGGGCTTCGGACAGGATCAGGATGATCTGATCGTCATCCCGCTGCGCACGCTGCAGCGGCGCATGACGGGCAATTCGGACGTGAACTCGATCCTCGTGTCCGCGCGCGACGGCGTATCGACGGAGAAGGTGCAGGCCGACCTGGAGCGGTTGCTGCGCGAGCGGCGCAAGATTCGGCCGGGCGCGGACGATGATTTCAATGTTCGTGATCTGAAAGAGGTGTCGAGCGCCTTCACGAGTACGACACGCGTGCTGACGGCATTGCTCGGCGCCGTGGCCGCCGTGAGCCTCGTCGTCGGCGGCGTCGGGATCATGAACATCATGCTCGTGTCGGTGACGGAGCGTACCCGGGAGATCGGCACGCGCCTTGCGGTCGGGGCGATGGCGAGCGATGTGCTGCTGCAGTTCTTGATCGAAGCGGTCGTGCTCGCCGTGCTGGGCGGTGCGATCGGGATTCTGCTCGGGCTCGGCGTCGGCGCACTGGCGACGGGGCTGTTCAAGCTGCCGTTCGTGCTGAACGCCGGCATCATTCTGCTCGCGTTCGGCTTCTCGGCCGCGGTCGGGATCGTGTTCGGCTACTTCCCGGCACGTCGTGCCGCGCAGTTGGATCCGATCGAAGCGCTGCGGCACGAGTGAGGCACTGATTCCCACGCCCTGAGCGAGAAAGTCGGGCGACGGGCACGGAACGCGCGCTCGGATAGCGGCCTGCGACGGCTATTCGCGGTGACGGGTAAGATCACCCGAATGCGCGCACTTGTCCTCGTGACGATTTTGAGCTGCACCGCGTGCGGCTCCCTCCCGAACGGCCGTTCGTGGGGCGAAGACGCAACTTTCAAACCCGGTTGGGATCGCGTGGCCGCGTCCGCCGCGAAAGCCGCGCGCGATCCGTGGGTGTGGGCGCCGCTCGCCGGTGCCGCGCTGTTCCAGATCGACGATTGGGATCGACGCACCGCGGACTGGGCGCAAGAGCACACGCCGGTGTTCGGATCGCAGCGCTCCGCCGAGCACTGGAGCGATGACCTTCGCACCGCCTCCGCGCTCGCGCACTACGTGACGATCGCTGCCACCCCGAGCGGCGACACGCCGCGTGAATGGTTCATCAACAAGGCGAAGGGCACGCTCGTGCAAGCCGCGGCGGTCAGCGCCACCGTCCTCGTCACGCAAACGGTCAAGAGCGGCCTCGACCGCGACCGTCCCAACGGCCAAGGCGGTGAGAGCTTCCCCTCGGGACACACCTCGACCTCCGCGGTCCACACCCGGCTTGCCTCGCGCAACTTGCAGTCGATCGACATGAGCAAGGCGACGCGAACGTCGCTCGATGTCGGCCTGTACGCGTTGACGATCGGCACGTCGTGGTCGCGCATCGAGGCGGGATGGCACTATCCGTCGGACACGCTCGTCGGCATGGCGCTCGGGAATTTCATGGCCTCGTTCGTGAACGATGCATTCCTGGGGCTCGATGCGAGCGCTCCGCGCGTTGGCATCGCGCCGAGTCAAGGCGGCCTGATGCTCACGCTCGACGCGCGGTTCTAGAACATCAGCTCCTTGACCTGATCGCGCGGCGGCATCTCGTCGAATTGCGGCAAGGAGTCGTGGATCGTGTGCCATGGCGCACGCGAGGGCGCGTAGATGTGCAGCCGCGGCTTAGCCGCCAACGGCCGGTCGAGCGAGCCGACCGGAACGTTGTAACGCCGGATCGGCGCGAACAATGCCGGCAGCACGCTGCCGCATCGCGAGCAGAATGAAGTCGTGAACAACTCCGCGCCCGGCACCTTGTACGACGCAAGCTGCTCGGCGCCGCGCAACCAGCGCAAGTTCTGCTCCCGCACGAACACGTTCGTGGCATGCGCGACGCCACGGCTGCGCTGACAGCGCGTGCAGTGACAGTTCACGACCTTCGTCGGCATTGCGTCGATCACGTACGCGACGGCGCCGCACAAGCAGCTCCCCGTGATGTCGTCACTCTCGCTCGACGCATGCGCCGGCGCGGCGACCGCGGTGCCATACCCCGGCGGGTATTCGTCGAACTGGGGCAAGTCATCTTGGATGTCCCACATCGGGGATTTCGATTTCACGAAGATGTGCGCCTGCGGCTTGATGCCCGGATCTTCCTGCAGCAGCCCCGCGGGAACCGTGACGACCGCGCCGCTCGTGTCCGGCACGGTCGAGCCGCAATGCTTGCAGAACGGCCGTTCGAGCGACGGGGACGACCGGTAGTGAACGATGTCGGCTTCGCCCGCGAGCCAGCGAAAGCGGTCCTTGCCGACGCCCAGCGAGGTGCCGTACAGCGTGCCGTGATGCTTGCGGCACATCGAGCAATGGCAATGCGCCATCCACTCGTACGGAGCCGAGACTTCGAAGCGGACGGTGCCGCAGAGACATGCGCCGGTGGTCATCGCGTTTTCTCGTTCTTCTCTGGCGTTCCGTGTTCGATCACGCAGGCTCGTTGCCCTGCTTCCATTTGATGTTGCATCCAATGCTCGGAATCTGCTGCTGCGGCACCGCCCCGCCGTTCAATACGGCCTCCGTCGCCGCGCGCAGATCGCTCCCCGTCACGGCGATGCCGTTGCCAGGCCGGCTCGCGTCGAACTGGCCGCGATAGGCCAGACGCCGCGTGCCGTCGAACAAATAGAAATCGGGAGTACACGCGGCGCGATACGCCTTCGCGATCTCTTGCGACTCATCGAGCAGATACGGAAATGTGTAGCCGACACTGCGCGCCTCGTCCGCCATGCCTCGCGGGCCGTCCTGCGGATAGCTCACGACATCGTTCGAATTGATGGCGACGACAGCAACGCCGCGCGGTTGATACTCCTGCGCGAAGCGCGCGAACTCCTGACGGATGTGCTTCACGAACGGGCAATGGCTGCAGATGAACGCGACGACGAGCGCGGGTGCATCCTTGAAGTCATCGAGGGCGACGCTCTTGCCGTTGAAATCCGGCAGCCGAAACGCGGGGGCGATCGTACCGAGTTCGAGCATGTTCGATTGCGTGGCGGCCATCGCGAGTTCCTCCGACTGGAAGCGAGGGCCAGCATAACAAGCGTCACGAGCATGGGGCATCCTCTATAGAACGACGCGGGAACAGGCAGCGACGACCAGCCCATTACTGGCACGGCGATGCGACGCTGGTGCAGAATCGCCGCCCGTCTCACGATCGAGCTGAATCTCATGAAAACTCGCGCCGCTGTCGCGCTTGCCGCTGGCAAGCCCCTGGAAGTGATGACCGTCGAACTCGACGGACCGCGCGACGGCGAAGTGCTCGTCGAAATCAAGGCGACCGGCGTGTGCCATACGGATGAGTTCACGCGCTCGGGCGCCGATCCGGAAGGGTTGTTTCCGGCGATCTTCGGCCACGAAGGCGCCGGCGTCGTCGTCGATGTCGGCCGCGGTGTCACGTCATTGAAGAAGGGCGACCACGTCATCCCGCTGTACACGCCGGAATGCCGTCAATGTAAATCATGCCTGTCGCACAAGACGAATCTCTGCACCGCGATTCGCGCGACGCAAGGCAAGGGTCTGATGCCCGACGGCACCAGCCGCTTCTCCATCGGCAAGGACCTGATCCATCACTACATGGGCTGCTCGACGTTCTCGAACTTCACGGTGCTGCCGGAAATCGCGCTCGCGAAGATTCGCGAGGACGCCCCGTTCGACAAGGTGTGCTACATCGGCTGCGGCGTGACGACGGGCATCGGCGCCGTGATCAATACCGCGAAGGTCGAGCCGGGCGCGAACGTCGTCGTCTTCGGGCTCGGCGGCATCGGGCTCAACGTCATCCAGGGCGCGAAGCTGGTCGGTGCCAATCGCATCATCGGCGTCGACATCAATCCCGAGCGCAAGGCGCTCGCCGAAAAATTCGGCATGACCGACTTCGTGAATCCCAAGGACGTCGGCGGCGATCTGGTGCAGCACTTGATCGCGCTCACGGACGGCGGCGCGGACTACAGCTTCGAATGCGTCGGCAACGTCGATCTCATGCGGCAGGCGCTCGAATGCTGTCATCGAGGCTGGGGCGTGTCCGTCATCATCGGCGTCGCCGGCTCCGGCCAGGAGATCAAGACGCGGCCGTTCCAGCTCGTCACCGGCCGCGTCTGGAAGGGCACGGCGTTCGGCGGCGCGCGCGGCCGCACGGACGTGCCGAAGATCGTGGACTGGTACATGGACGGCAAGATCAATATCGATGACCTCATCACGCACACGATGCCGCTCGACGACATCAATCGTTCGTTCGATCTGATGCACTCGGGCGAGTCGATCCGCAGCGTCGTCATTTATTGACCGTGCGAACTTGCTGCGCTGCTGCCGAGTTATCGGCTGGCGGCCGCCGCGGGGGTCGCTCGTGAGGAGTCCGCCATGCTGATTTCGTCGCACCGCTGCTTCGACGGCGAGCAACAATTCCACACGCACGAGTCGCGCGAGTGCGCGAGCGAGATGCGGTTCGCCATCTTCGTGCCGCCGCAGGCGCGTGAACGGCCCGCGCCGGTGTTGTACTACCTCGCCGGGCTCACGTGCACCGAAGAGACGTTCATGATCAAGGCCGGTGCGCAGCGTGTCGCGGCCGAGCTCGGCATCGTGCTCGTCGCGCCCGATACAAGTCCGCGCAAGCCGCGCTTTCCAGGCGACGATGCGAGTTGGGATTTCGGGCAGGGCGCCGGCTTCTATGTGGATGCGACGCAGGCGCCCTGGTCGCAGAACTATCGGATGTACAGCTACGTGACACGGGAGCTGCCGGAAGTGGTGCGCTCGCTCGCGCCGGTGCGGGCCGATCGGCAGAGCATCTTCGGGCATTCGATGGGCGGGCACGGCGCACTCGTATGCGCGCTGCGCAATCGCGATCAATATCGATCGGTCTCGGCCTTCGCGCCGATCGCCGCGCCGTCGCAGTGTCCTTGGGGTGAAAAGGCGTTCAGCGGTTACCTCGGCGCGGATCGCGGCGCTTGGGGCGAGTACGATGCGAGCGTGCTCGTCGCGCGCCAGCGCTACGACGACACGATCCTCGTGGATCAAGGCACCGCCGATAAATTCCTCGCCGAGCAGCTGCTCCCCGAGCGCTTCGCCGAAGCGTGCCGCGCGTCCGGGACGCCGTTGCAGCTTCGCTATCGCGACGGCTACGACCACGGCTATTACTTCATCTCGACGTTCATGGCCGAACACTTGGAGTTTCACGCGCAACGGCTCAAGTGATTCCCGCCGCATCCCGCCCCCGTGAGAGCGGGATGGGGTGAGGCGGCGCGCGAGCGCTCTTGCGATAGCGCGTAGGGCGGCGCCTGGCACTTCGCAAGCGCGACCGCCCGCGAAAATCCAACAAACAAGCCGCCCCTCACGCGCTTCATCGGCGCCCGCGGCCTCTCCGGCCGCGAGAGTTGTTTCCGGGGCGCGCGCTCGTTAGTCTGAAATGATTCGCGCTCTCAACGATCCCGCATGAATCCCCCTCACCCGGCCCGAGGCATCCCGGCCTGGCTCGTGTTGGTCGGCGCCATGTCCGCCCTCGGACCGTTCACGATCGACATGTACCTGCCCGGCTTCCCCGCGATCGAACGCGAGTTCGGTGAGGCGGGCGTCGAAGGCACGATGGCCGCGTACATGTTCGGTCTCGCGCTGGGGCAATTGCTCTACGGCCCGTTGAGCGACCGCTTCGGACGGAAGCCGCCGTTGTACGTCGGGCTGGCGCTCTACGTGCTCGGCTCGGTCGGCTGCGCGTTCGCCATCAACATGACGATGCTGACGAACATGCGCATCGTGCAAGCGATCGGGGCCTGCGCGCCGCTCGTCATCGGTCGCGCCATCGTCCGCGACCGCTGCGAGCCGCAGGACGCGGCCAAGGCATACGCGACGCTGATGCTCATCGTGTCCTTGGGTCCGATCATCGCGCCGACGCTCGGCGGCTGGGTCATCACGGCGTCCAACTGGCGAGCGGTGTTCATCTTCCTCGCCGGTGCCGCCGTCGCGATCACGGTGGCGATGCACGTCATGCTCGTGGAATCGCGCGACCCGGCGCATGTGCAGTCGCTGAGGATCGCCGTAGTGTTACGCAGCTACGGCGGGCTGCTGCTCGACCGCGTCTTCATCGGCTACGCGTGTGTCGGCGGTTTCATCATGGGCGGCTTGTTCTGTTTCGTGACCGGATCGCCGATCGTCTACGCCGACCAATACGGCCTCACGCCGCAGCAGTTCGGCTGGGTGATCGGCCTGAACGGACTCGCGTTCATGAGCGCGAGCCGCTGGAATATCGTGTCGCTGCGGCGCCGGACGCCCCAACAAGTGCTCGCACGAGCCGTCTGGGTGCCGGCACTGATCGGCGCGGCGTTGACACTCGGGAGCTATGCACTGCACCTGCCGCTCTGGATCGTCATCGTCGGCCAGCTCGGCTTCGTCCTGATGGTCGGCCGCGCGAACCCGAACGTCGCGGCGCTCGCGTTGGCGCCGTACGGCCGTGAAGCCGGCACCGCGTCAGCACTCATGGGGGCGCTGCAATCCGGGCTCGGCATGCTCGGCGGCATCGCGGTCGCGGCGTTCTCGGACGGCAGCGTCGCGCGACTCGCGTTGCTGATGACGTGCAGCGCCGTGCTGAGCGGGCTCAGCTATTGGGTGGCGCGCGGGGGAACGCCGCGCGAAACGCGGATCGCGAGCCAACCGCCACCGGACGAGTGAGGCATCGCGCGCGATCCGCCGATCGTCAGGTCCAGCCTTCCAGTCGCGCCTCCAGCGTGATGTCGGCCTTCAGGACGCGCGACACCGGGCACCCGGCCTTCGCCGTTTCGGCCGCGGCCTTGAACGCCGCCGGGTCCCAGCCCGGCACCTTCGCCTTCACCTTGAGATGCACGGCCGTGATCGCGAACCCCGTATCGTTTTTCACGAGCGTCACTTCCGCGGACGTTTGAATGCTCTCGGGGGTCTTGCCCAGCTTGCCGATCTCGGCGGAGAGCGCCATCGAAAAGCAGCCCGCATGCGCGGCGGCGATCAGCTCTTCGGGATTCGTGCCCTTGCCGTCCTCGAAGCGCGTCGCGAACGAATACTGCGTGTCCGACAGCACGCCGCTGTCGGTGGAGATCGTGCCGCGGCCTTCTTTGAGACTTCCGGTCCAAACTGCAGAGGCGGAGCGTTTCATGGCGGATTCCTCGGTGTGACGGTGGCAGGGAAGACGAGCGGCGCGGAACGCGCGCTCGCGGCGAGCGTCAGCTCGATGCTGTCGCGGGAACGATGTCGATCGTGTGCGTGATCTGCGCGGTCTTGCTCATGATCGCGGAGGCGGAGCAGTACTTGTCGGCCGACAGATGGACGGCGCGCTCCACCTTCTTCGGATCGAGGTCGTGACCGGTCACGAGATAGCGCATCGTGATCTTCGTGAATACCTTCGGCTCCGTCTCGGCGCGCTCGGCGTCGATCTCGACGACGCAGTCGGTCACGCGCTCGCGGCCGCGCTTCAAGATCATCACGACATCGAAGGCCGAACAGCCGCCAAGGCCGAGCAGCAGCATCTCCATCGGCCGAAAGCCGAGATTGCGCCCGCCAGCGTCCTGGGCGCCGTCCATGACGACCGAGTGTCCGGACCCGGACTCACCGAGAAACGCGACGTTCTCGATCCATTTGATGCGTGCTTTCATGTGCAAGATTCCAAACGAGGCGAAAACGAGAATGTTAGCCGCGTCCGCGCATGCAAGGTCATCTGAAGCCGTGCGCGAGCTCGGCCACGTGATCGCCGATCGCGAGTGATGCCGTGAGGCCGGGCGATTCGATGCCGAACAGATTGATGATCGCCGGCGCGCCGTGCTGGCCCGGCCCCTCGATTCGGAAATCGGCGAACGGCTCGCCGGGTCCGGCGATCTTGGGCCGAATGCCCGCGTACGCCGGCACGAGCCTGCCGTCCTCGAGCTGCGGCCAGAAGCGACGGATGGCCGCGTAGAAGCGCTCCGCTCGTTCGATGCTCACGGCGTAGTCGAGCTCCTCGATCCATTCGACGTCCGGTCCGAAGCGCGCCTGTCCCGCCATGTCGAGCGTCAGATGCACGCCGAGCCCGCCGGGCTCGGGAATCGGATAGACGAGATGCCGAAAGCGCGTGCGGCCGGTGTGCGAGAAGTAATGCCCGCGCGCGTAGTACGTGCGCGGAATGCGCTCGCGCGGGAAGCCTTCGATGCCGGTCGCGACCTGCGATGCGTGCAGCCCGGCGCAGTTCACGACGGTGCGAGCCCGCAGTGTCGGGCGCTCGTCTTCGTTGATCGCGAGCAGCGCCGATGCCGATTCCAGCCACATTGCCGCGACCCGGCTGCGATACACGATCGTGGCGCCATGGCGCTCGGCATCCGCGAGCAGCGCGAGCATGTACGAATGGGAGTCGAGGATGCCGGTCGTCGGCGAGAACAGCGCGGCCTCGCACACGACCTCGGGCTCGCGCGCGCGGGCGTGCTCCTTGTCGAGCCACTGCAAGCGAACGCCATTGCCGGCCGCGGCGGCTTCGATCGCGCGCAGCTCGTCGACCTGCTCCACGCTGGTCGCGACGATCAGCTTGCCGCAGCGACGATGCGGCACGCCGAAGCGCTCGCAGAAATCGTAGAGCCGCTCGCGGCCTTGCACGCAGAGCGCCGCCTTGAGCGAGCCGCGCGGGTAATAGATGCCGGCGTGAACGACCTCGCTGTTGCGCGAGCTGATGCCGGTTCCGAAGCTCTCGGCGGCTTCGACGATGACGACTTCGCGGCCACGCAACGCGAGCGCGCGCGCGACCGCGAGACCGATGACGCCAGCGCCGATGACTACGACGTCGGTTGCGTTCATGAAGCGAGCAGCACTCTCATACGCCGCCGTAGCACAGGTATTTGATCTCCAGGTATTCGTCCAGGCCGTATTTCGAGCCTTCCCGGCCGATGCCGCTTTCCTTCACGCCGCCGAACGGCGCGACTTCGGTGGAGATGATGCCCTCGTTGATGCCGACGATGCCGCTCTCGAGCGCTTCGGCCACGCGCCAGCAGCGCTGCACGTCGCGGCTGTAGAAGTAGCTCGCCAGCCCGAACTCCGTCGCGTTCGCGAGCTTGATCGCGTCGGCCTCGGTGTCGAACTTCATCAACGGCGCCACGGGGCCGAACGTTTCCTCGCGCATCGCGAGCATGTCGGCAGTGACGCCCGTCAACACCGTGGGAACGAAGAACGTGCCCGCGCCCGCCGCGCGTTTGCCGCCGACGAGCGCGCGTGCGCCCTTGCTCAAGGCGTCGGCGACGTGCCGCTCGACCTTCTGGACGGCCTTGTCGTCGATCAGCGGGCCGATCTTCGTGTCCGCCTCGAGCCCGTTGCCGACCTTCATCGACGCAGCGGCGTCGGCGAGGCGCTCGGCGAAGCGATCGTAGATGCCGCTTTGCACATAGATGCGATTCGCACAGACGCACGTCTGCCCCGCGTTGCGGTACTTCGAGGCGATCGCACCGGCGACCGCCGTGTCGAGATCGGCGTCATCGAACACGATGAACGGCGCGTTGCCGCCCAGCTCCATCGAGACCTTCTTCACCGTCGACGCGCACTGCTGCATGAGCAGCTTGCCGACGGCCGTCGAGCCCGTGAAGCTCAGTTTGCGGACGAGCGGATTGCTCGTGAGCTCGCCGCCGACCGTTTTCGCATCGCCCGTCACGACGGAGACGACACCGGCCGGCACGCCCGCGCGCTCGGCCAGCACGCACATCGCGAGCGCGGAGTAGGGCGTGAGCTCCGAGGGCTTGATGACCATCGTGCAGCCGGCCGCGAGCGCCGGGCCCACCTTGCGGGTAATCATCGCGGCCGGAAAATTCCATGGCGTGATCGCGGCCGTGACGCCGACCGGCTGCTTCAGCACGACGATGCGCTTGTCGCGGCCGTGCGCGGGAATCACATCGCCGTAGGCGCGCTTGCCTTCCTCGCCGAACCACTCCAGGAACGCCGCGGCATAGGCGATCTCACCGCGGCTTTCCGCGAGGGGCTTGCCCTGCTCGACCGTCATCAGCACCGCGAGGTCTTCCTGGTTCGCCATCATCAGGTCGAACCATTTGCGCAGGATATGGGCCCGTTCCTTCGCGGTCCGCGCGCGCCAGTCGGGCAGGGCGCGATCCGCGGCTTCGATGGCGCGCCGGGTTTCCTCCGCACCCATGTGCGGAATCGTGCCGATCGCCTCGCCGTTCGCCGGATTCAAGACGCGAGCGGTCGCGCCCGAGTCCGCGTCTTCCCAGCGGCCGCCGATGAAGGCCTGTTGACGGAACAGGGACATGTCGCGCAGCGACAAGGAAGTCTTGAGAACAGCAGACATTGCGAGCTCCGTGGCGGCGAGGTCAGTCGTCGACCCATTGTTGTCCAGGGAAGAGAGTTTCGTTGAAGCCGAAGTTCCTGAGATCGCGGATGCGCATCGGATACAGGATGCCGAGCAGATGATCGACCTCGTGCTGCACGACGCGGGCATGGAAGTCGCTGACCGTCCGGTCGATCGGCGCGCCGTTCGGATCGAAGCCGCGATAGCGCAGGCGGCGGTACCGGGGCACGAGCCCGCGCATTCCCGGAACGGACAGGCAGCCTTCCCAGCCTTCGTCCATGTCGTCGTCGATCGGCTCGAGCTGCGGATTGATCAACACCGTGTATGGCACTTCCTCGGCCTGCGGATAGCGAGGATTCTTGCCGACGCCGAAGATCACGACCTGCAATGAAACGCCGATCTGCGGCGCCGCGAGCCCCGCCCCGTTGAGCGAGGCCATGGTGTCGTGCATGTCGACGAGCAGCTCGCGCAGCTCCGGGGTGTCGAACGTCTCGACGGGTTTCGCGACCTGCAGCAGGAGCGGGTCGCCCATTTTCAAAACGGGTCGGATGGCCATGGAACTCGGCGTGTGCGGTTGGCAACGAAGGCTGGAATCATCTGCCTGCCGCGAGCGCCGAGCAATCGGACCTGACTGTGGGGTATCGTTCTACAGGTTTGCAGCAATCATCGGCTCGCCATCACCTCATGTCCGCCCACGTCCATGTGATCGTTCTCGCCGCCGGCGCCTCGCGACGGCTCGGCCAGCCGAAGCAGCTCGTGCGGCTGCAGGGGCGACCGGCGCTGCACCTCGTGCTGTCGACTGCCGTGGCCGTAGCGAGCAATGCCGTGACCGTCGTCGTCGGGGCGCATGCCCAGGAGTTGTCGTATCTGCTCGCGCATTCGCCGGCCTCCTCGGTCGTCAACAAACAATGGGAGGAGGGCATCGCCTCGTCGCTTCGTTGCGGCCTCGCCGCGACACCACCGTCCGCCGACGCGCTGCTGGTGTTGCTGGGAGATCAAGTTTGCGTGACGAGCGATGACCTCAAGCGCCTGCTCGCCGCGTGGAACGGCCAGGACAGCGTGATCGCCGCGGCCAGCTATGCGCAGGGCGTCGGCGTGCCCGCGATCTTTCCGCGCGCGTATTTCAGCGAGCTCGCGGAGCTGCGCGGCGACGAAGGGGCGCGCAAGGTCTTGCAGCGCAATCCCGATCGCGTCGTGCGCGTGCCCATGCCGAACGCCGCCATCGATCTCGACACGCCCGCAGATTTGCAGATGCTCACCGCCCGATTCGCGAACGAGGGATCTACATGAGAGTCGTCGTCATCCTGTTGCTGATCGCCATCGTCGTTGGCGTGATTTGGATGCGAGCAAGGAGAAAGTAACCCCACCGCTCTTGCGAGGTCTGCAAAGCGATTGAACTCGGGCGCCCGCTCGCCCGTTTGGCTTCGTAACCCCAAGCAAGAGGTCACCGCGCATGGGCACGATGCTGGATTTCTTTGGCGAGTACTTTGTTCCGACGTTGGTGCTGATCGCGCTCGCGCTCGCGTTGACGATCTATTTGTTCCGACGCCGGCGGTTCGACCGCGGCTACCGCAAAGGCGGTGCTGCCAATCCTCAACGGGTCAAGCGAGAGAATCCCCCGGACCGGTGGAGCCGCAGCCACTAGCGACGGTGAGGGAGGGATCACGACGCGCAGGATGCGCGCGGACCCTCGTCAAGCGGAGCGAGCGCCGGCGACCGCCGCGCCTCGCTCCAGCAGCAGTTCGCGCAGGATGGAGCGATGACACCGCCGTTCATCCTCGCAATAACAGCCGACGGCGAAATCAGTCTGATGTGACAGAGCCGCAAGCGTGTCGAGCAAATGGCGGGCGGCGGGTTCCTTCATTTCCTTTCGATAGCTTCTGACGAAGTGCAGCCAGCTCCGCTCGTCGGAGGATGCGATCGCGAGCGCCTGCTTCACCAAGGCGTCGCTCGGTGCGAGGGTCGGCAGCCACACGTCGTAGAAGTCGCGCTTGCTGTAGTCAGTTTTCGGAATACCCCGTGGGGGGCGGCGAACGGTGCCGAGCCGGACACCTTCGTTCGCCGCGCGGGTGCTCCCGAGGCGAACGATCCGGATCACGGCTTGACCCCGATTCGCTCGAGCGCCTCGAGCAGCATCGGCGCGGTGAACGGCTTGACGACGATGCCGATCGGCCCGCCGACATCGAAGCGCTCTTTCAGCTCCCTTTCGCTACGTCCGCTCGCAATGAGGATGGGGAGCTTCGCATCGAGGCCGCGCATCTCGGCGGCGAGCTGATCGCCCGGCCGATCGGGTAGGCCCAGATCGATGATCGCCGCGGCCGGTGCCGTTTCCAGCGTCTGCAGTTTCGTCAATGCTTCAGCGGCCGAGGCGCTCTCCACGACCCGGAAGCCCTCGTCTTCGAGCGCGTCCACCGCGAACATGCGCACGAGCACCTCGTCCTCGACGATCAGAATGCACGGTCTCATGTCGTTGTTGGTGGCATTCATTGTCGTGTTCCTCGCTGGCATCGTCTGGCACTCGGACACGGATGTCGTGTGCCGACGAACGAACTCAAGTGAGCGGGGCGCACCCGATCGCCAACTCGGTTGTCCTTCCAGGCCCTGACTCCTGACTCGCGCCGCTCGTTTTCGTTCGATCGTGCTCACGGCCGAGCGCGCCGCATTGTAGGCCGCGCGGTTCCGCCGTGGTGTGCGAATTGAACCCATTGTGGCCCATTTCGATCAGCGAGCCGTCGGTCGACATGGCGGCTTTACAGAAGCCGACGCTCCACGGACACAGCGTGCGCGAATACCCGTCCGCCTGGCCACCTCGATGCTCGGGCGCATCGAGCCCCGCACGACGACGATGTGGTCCGCGCGCTCGCGGCGATCCGCGAGCGTGGCCAGAGCCTTGCGATCGCCGGCGCGTGTCACGCCATGGGCGGGCAACAGTTGGCGAACGGCAGCTGGCTGCTGCATACCCGCGGCATGAATCGAGTGATCGACTTCGGTGCGGACCGTGCGCTCATCCGCGCAAACGCTACTCGCATGGGCGAAGCAGGCGTACGCCTGCGTCATCTTCAATCTCCACGTCGATCACACGCCCGCGGCCGTTGCCGCGAGCGCGCGCACTTCCGCCGCCTCATCGATCTCGCGATCGCGTACGACGGGTATCGTCATTGCGAGGGGTGAGCGCGGCGCAGCCCGCGGGTTGTACGCCGCTTCGTCACGGGCGCACTATGAGCGCACGCGAACAGGAGGCCGTATGTCCACTCCACTGTTCATTCAGACGGCGCCGCGGCTCGGCAATCAATACGAGGCGGATGCGTTCCTGCGCTCTTATTTGCGGCGCGTGCTGCCGCGAGAGGTGCTCGACGAGATCGAGCCCGCGCTGCACGAGCTCGGGCGGCTCGCGGGCGGCGAGCTCTACGAACTGCAGCTCGCGGATCGCTCGAGCGAGCCTGAGCTCACGCAATGGGATGCGTGGGGGAATCGCATCGACCGCATCAGCGTGTCACCGTTGTGGCGGCGCGCGGCACGGCTCGCGGCCGAGCTCGGCCTGGTCGCCATTCCGTACGAGCGCGCTCACGGCCGCTACTCGCGGATTCACCAGTTCGCGTCGGTCTTCTTGTTCCACCCTTCGACCGATGTGTACACGTGTCCGCTCGCGATGACGGACGGCGCCGCGCGCACGCTCATGGTCGCCGGCAATGCGCGGCTGATCGATCGTGCGGTGCCGCGCCTGACCAGCCGCGATCCCGCCGCGGCCTGGACGAGCGGACAATGGATGACGGAAGCGACGGGCGGCTCGGACGTCGGCGCGACGCTCACGAGCGCGCGCCGCGACGAGCAGGGGGCCTGGCGCTTGTACGGCAAGAAATGGTTCACGTCCGCGATCACGGCCGAGATGGCCCTGACGCTCGCGCGTCCGGAGGGCAACGGCCCCGGTGGCAGCGGACTCGCGATGTTCTACGTGGAGACGCACGATGCGCAGGGTCGCTTGAACCACATTCGCGTCGAGCGCCTGAAGGACAAGCTCGGCACCCGCAAGGTGCCCACGGCGGAGCTCTTGCTCGAAGGCGCGCGCGCCGAGCTCGTCGGCGAGCCGCGCAACGGCACGCGCGCGATCGAGCCGATGCTCGTCGTCACGCGCGCCTGGAACAGCGTCACGTCCGTCGCGTTCATGCGGCGCGCCGTCGCGCTGGCGAAGGCGTACGCGCACGAGCGCCGTGCATTCGGCGCCCCGCTTCGGGAATTGCCGCTGCACATCGATACGCTCGCGGAGCTCGAGGTGCAGACGCGCGCCGCATTCTTGCTCGCGTTCGAACTCGTGGAGCTGATCGGTCGACAAGAGGCAAACGAGCTCGAGGGCGAGCAGGCGGCGTTGCTGCGGTTGCTGACGCCGATCTCGAAGCTCTTGACCGCCAAGCAAGCGGTCGCGTGCGTGAGCGAGGCGATCGAAGCGTTCGGCGGCGCGGGCTATGTCGAAGATACGGGCATGCCGAGCTTGCTGCGCGACACGCAAGTGCTGCCGATCTGGGAAGGCACGACGAACGTCCTGGCGCTCGATGCGGTATTGCGCAGCGGCCTCGGCGTCGGCATCCGCGCGCTGCGTGCGCGCATCGAACAGGCGGCGTCGACGTTGTGTGACGCGACGCTCGTCGCGCTGGGCGCGCAGGCGCTCGCGCTCGTGGACCGCACGCAAGCGTGGCTCGGCGCGCATTCAGATGCGCAGCGCGTGCAGGCGGGCGCGCGTCGCGTCGCCATGACGCTGGGTCGTGCGTTACAGCTCGCGTTGCTGTGCGAGCATGCGCAGTGGAGCGAGGATCACGACGGCGGCAGGGCGGAGGCGAAGGATGGGAGCGGCATCGCGGCCGCGCGTCGTTTCGCGGCGGGCAACCTCGACGCGCTCGTCGATCACGATCCGGGCGAGTCGACGCTGCTGATGTAGCCTGATCTGGAAACGGAAGCGGTGGCTGCGAGAACGTCGCGGCCGGATTCGACACGGCGGCGGCGGGTGCCGCTACCGCTCCGCAATATCCGTAGCGCTGAGCCCGCCGCGCAAGACGCTGGCGTTGTACCCGCGCTCGGAAAGAATGTAGGCGCAAGCGGAGCTGCGGCGCCCGGTGTCGCAGCACACCACGTAGTGCGCATCGCGCGTCAGCGCCTTCATCTTCAGGCGCACCGAATACAGCGGCAGGTTGATGGCGTTCGGCGCGTGATAGTGCTCGAACTCCGACGGCAGACGTACGTCGAGCCATTGGCCGCCCGCCGCAACGATCTGCTTCGCCTGCGCGTAGTCCACCCACTGCAGGAACGGTTCGTTCAAGAGCTTGTGGAAGTCGTCCTTGCCGAGGCGCATCAGATAGCCGTCGGTCATCATCGTGACCGTGGCGTTGCGCTTCGCTTCCGAGATCAAGGCTTCCTCGCCGAACGTATCGCCCATCTTGAGCTCGGCGAGCTTGATGCCTTCCTTGTTCAGCGGCGTCTCGCGCGTCACCGTGCACACGCCCTTCACGACGACGTAGAAGTAGTCGCCGACATCGCCTTGCTTGATGACGACTTCGCCCGCGCGATAGTCCATGCGCTGCATGCGCATGAAGATTGCCTGAATGTTCGCCGGCGGCACCTTGTGGAAGGCCTTCGTCTGCAGCAGCGTCGTCATCCAATCGTCGCCGGGCTGCGGCGCCACATCGTCGTGCGAGCCTTTCAGCTCGGCCACCTTGTAGGACCCGGTCTGATCCCAGGTGACGACGATGTCGAGGAACTCGCTGTCGATCAGCAGGTATTCGATGTTCGAGGTGGCGACCGCCGAGTGCCGGCGCGGCAGGAAATGGGCGACCGGATTCTTCGCGCTCACGGTGCCGCCGGTGATCGTGGCGACGACCTCGCCTTCCTGCAGCAGCTCGATCGTCCCGCTCAACAGGAAGTACGTCTGCTTCTCGTCGTCGTCTTCCCGGAACAGCACGCGACCCTTGGGTGCCTGGCGGCGCGATGCCTTACGCGCAAGCGCGATGACGTTCTCCGCCTTCATTCCGTCGAGAGGCGAGAAACGCTTCAGTAGGGCGACATCGGAGGGACTACCGGACAGCTCCATAAGGTCGAGCTTGAACGCACGTTCTTGAAGGCATGTTTGTGGCGGCGATGCTAGCACAGCGGTTCCAGGCGACTGTGCGCCAGGCCGCGGAATGGGGACTGGTTCCGCCGACCCCGGCAAATCTGTTGTAATCCCGCCCCTCGCACCACGACCTCGTTCACAGATGAATAAGCCTCGCACCGCAATCACGCCCACTCGGGACGAAAACTATGCCGAGTGGTATCAGCAAGTCGTCCGGGCAGCTGACCTTGCGGAAAACTCGGCCGTCCGCGGCTGCATGGTCATCAAGCCGTGGGGCTATGCGGTGTGGGAGAACATGCAGCGCGCGCTCGACGACATGTTCAAGGCGACCGGTCATCAGAACGCGTATTTCCCGCTGTTCATTCCGCTGTCGTTCCTGCAGAAGGAAGCGGCGCACGTCGAGGGGTTCGCGAAGGAATGCGCGGTCGTCACGCACCATCGCCTCGAGATGGGGCCGGAGGGCAAGCTCGTGCCCGCGGGCGAGCTCGAGGAGCCGTTGATCGTCCGGCCCACGTCCGAAACGATCATCGGCGATGCGTTCGCGCGCTGGGTTCAGAGCTATCGCGACCTGCCGCTGCTCATCAATCAATGGGCGAACGTCGTGCGATGGGAAATGCGCACGCGCATGTTCCTGCGCACGACCGAGTTCCTGTGGCAGGAAGGTCATACCGCACACGCGACCTCGCAGGAAGCCGTCGAAGAGACGATGCGGATGCTCGGCGTCTACGCGACGTTCCTGGAGGAATGGCTCGCGGTGCCGGTCATCCAAGGCGAGAAGACCGCGGCCGAGCGCTTCCCGGGCGCCGAGCAGACGTTCTGTATCGAAGCAATGATGCAGGACCGCAAAGCCCTGCAAGCCGGCACGAGCCATTTCCTCGGGCAGAACTTCGCCAAGGCGAGCGACATCAAGTTCCTCGCGAGCGACGGCACGCAGCAGCATGCGTGGACGACGAGCTGGGGCACCTCCACGCGCATGATCGGCAGCCTGATCATGACGCACTCCGACGATGACGGCCTCGTGCTGCCGCCGAAGGTGGCGCCCTCGCATGTCGCGATCATCCCGATCATTCGCAACGACGAGGACAAGCAGCGCGTACTCGAGTACTGCCACAAGGTTGCGGCAGAGCTGCGCGCGCAGCGCTTCGGCGACCGCGCGATCAGCGTGATCGTCGACGAGCGCGAGGAGCGCGGCGGCGACAAGGTGTGGCATTGGATCAAGAAGGGTGTGCCGGTGCGCCTGGAGATCGGTCCGCGCGACATCGAGAAGGACGCCTTGTTCGTCGGCCGGCGCGATCGTGCGCCGAAAGACAAGCAGACGGTACCGCGCGCGGAGTTCGTCGCGAACGTCGTCGCGACGCTGCAGTCGATCCAGGACACGTTGTTCGAGCGCGCCCGCGCGTTTCGCGAGCAGCACACGCACCGCATCGACAGCAAGGAAGCGTTCTACGAGTTCTTCACGGCGCCGCGTGTCGCCGAGAATGCGCCGACGCCGATTCACGGCGGCTTCGCGCTCACGCACTTCAGCGGCGAGGTGGAGCTCGAGAAGCGCATCAAGGAGGAATTGTCGGTCACCGTGCGCTGCATTCCGTTCGAGAAGAGCGAGCCCGGCACGTGTCCGTTCACGGGCAAGCCGAGCGCGCAACGGGTCGTGTGGGCGAAAGCGTACTGATGCGCGGCTAGCGGCCGGCAAGCGGCGGCTGGCTGTTCTCCTCCATGACGCGCGCCTGGCTGCAAATCCATTTCTGCGTCGTCCTCTGGGGCTTCACGGCGATTCTCGGCAAGCTGATTACGCTGCCGGCATTCGCCATCGTCTGGTGGCGCATGCTGCTCGTGAGCGTCGCGCTGCTGTTCATTGCGAAATTCTGGCGCGGGCTGCGCGAGCTGTCGCCGCGGCTGATCGCGATCTACGCCGGCATCGGCGTCATCGTCGCGCTGCATTGGTTGACGTTCTACGAATCGATCAAGCGCTCGAACGCGTCCGTCGCCGCCACCTGCATGGCGCTCACCTCCGTCTTCATCGCCTTCGTCGAGCCTGCGATCGCGCGGCGCAGGTTCGATCCGCGGGAGCTGGCGCTGGGGCTCGCGGTGCTGCCGGGCGTGATGCTCGTCGTCGGCGGGACGCCGAACGACATGCGACTCGGGATCGCGATCGGCGCGCTGTCGGCGTTTCTCGTCGCGATTTTCAGCTGCTTGAACAAGCGTTTCATCGGCAACAGCGAGGCGTTGTCGGTCACGGGCATCGAGATGGCCGCCGGCGCCGTGATGCTCACGCTCGCGGCGTTCGTCGTGCCGGGAGAGTCGCCGTTCACGCTACCGTCGTCGCGCGACGCAGGGCTGCTGCTGGCGCTCGCGATCGGCTGCACGCTCCTGCCGTTCGCGTTGTCGCTCGTCGCGCTGCGTAAGCTCAGCGCGTTCTCGACGGCGCTCGCCGTCAATCTGGAGCCGATCTACTCCATCGTGCTCGCGATCCTGCTGCTCGGCGAGCAGCATGAACTGGCGGCCAGGTTCTATCTCGGCGTCGCCATCATCCTTGCCGTCGTCTTCGCTCACCCTTGGATGCAGCGGAAATCGCTGTATCGGCAAACGCCGGTGCCGGGGCCGGAAGGGCCGCACGCGTAGGTTTTGGGAGAGGCCCGCTGTTTTGGGAGAAGCCCCCTCCCCAACCCTCCCCCGCCGCGCGGGGGAGGGGGCGGATGGGCAAGCTGGCGCCAGCGGAGGGATAGGGCGGAAGGTGCTCCGCTCCGCGAGGCGGAAGGAGCTCCGGTACGCGCGGAAGGCTCCGGTGCGTGCGCGGAAGGTGCTCCGCTACGCGGGCGGTCATCGGCGCTGCAGGAGCTGGTCGACCCGGTCGCGGTATGAGCGGCTCAGCTTGATTTCCTGACCGTCCGCGAGCGTCAGGAAATATTCGCCGTTCGTGTGCGGACGCAAGCGCCGCACGCGGCTGATGTTCACGATCGTCGAACGATGCACGCGCTGGAATATCCTCGGGTCGAGCACCGTTTCGAGCGATTTCATCGTCTCGCGCAACACGTACGTGCGTCCCTCCGCATGCACACACATGTAGTCGCCCGCGGCGTCGATCCAATCGATCGTCGCGACGTTCAGGCGCACGGTCTCCGCGTCCTCGCGGATCGGCAGGATCTCCGCGTAGTTCTTCATGCGCTCGAGCGCTTCGCGATGCAGCGATGACTCATCGAGCGCCGCGGTGCCGCGCGCGCTCGCGAGCAAGCCCATCACCTGTGCCCGCTGCGCGAGCGCGTTGCGCTGCTCGATCAGTTCGCGAACCCGGCGGAGCGTCTGGGCGAAGCGCGCCTCGTTGATCGGCTTCAGCAGATAGTCGAGCGCCTGCGCCTGGAAGGCACCGAGCGCGTAGCGATCGAACGCCGTGACGAACACGATGATCGGCAGCGACTCCTGCGGAATGCGCGCGATCACGTCGAAGCCCGACAGGCCCGGCATCTGAATGTCGAGGAACATGAGCTGCGGCTGCTCGCGCGCGATCGCTGCCAGCGCCTGCCGGCCGTTCGCGCACTGCGCGACGATGCGATATTCCGGGTGCTCCGCGAGCCGCAGCTCGATGCCGCGGCGGGCGAGTTCCTCGTCGTCGACGATGAGCGTCGTGATCGTCGCCGCAGGGGTGGCGGGTGTGCTCATCGCTCAGCGTGTCGCCGCGAACTCAGCGGGCAGCATGAGCCGGACGGCGAGTCCGGGCCGCGCATCGTCGAGCTCCACACTGCCGCGCTCGCCATAGAGGACCTGCAGGCGCTCGCGCGTATTGCGGATGCCGACGCCGCGCCCGTTCGCGAGCCGCTCGGCATCGCGGATGCCCGGCCCATCGTCCACGACGCCGAGTACGATACGCCCGCCGCGCAGCGTGCCTTCGATCGCGATCGTGCCGCCCTGCTCGCGCGGTGCGACCGCGTACTTGATCGCGTTCTCGATCAGCGGCTGCAGGATCAGGCTGGGAACCAGCGCGTTCATCGCGTCGGGCTCGATGCGATAGAGCAACGTCAGGCGCGCGCCGAAGCGCAGCTTCTCGATGTCGAGATACAGGTTCAAGACGTCGATCTCCTGAGCCACCGTCACGCGCTTCATCGGGTCTTGATCGAGCGTGTAGCGCAGGAACTCCGACAGGCCCGTGACCGCGGCGTTCGCCGTCGCGTTGCGCTGGTCGAGAATCAGCGTGGAGATCGCGTTCAGCGAATTGAACAGGAAGTGCGGGTTGAGCTGGTAACGCAGCATTTTCAGCTGCGCCCCCTGCGCGAGCGCGGCTGCCTGCAACGCCGCCTCGCGTTGCAAGCGCGTCGCTTCGTAATAGCGAAACGCGAAATACGCGCCGATCCAGCAGGCCATCAGATAAGCGGCCGACATCGTGCCGCTGGCATAGTCCATCCAGCCGGCCGCCCAGAAGGACTCGGGCAGAAATTTGAGATACGCGAAGTTGACCGCGAACCGCCACACGAGCGCCGCGACATACGCGGCGGCGAGGGCGCCCGGCACGACGACCAGCGGCGAATGCCCCCACAGGCGTCGACAAACGTTGCGCAGGAGCGCGCTGACGAAAAAGCCGGTTATCGTGCTCGCGACGATCACCTTCGAGAATCCCGGCGGCTTCGAATAGATGATCGCGCCGAGATATTGCGTCACCCCGTACGTGAGCCAGCACAGCGAGTGCACGAGCCAGAAGACGATGGTGCGATTCGCACGCCATGGCTCGGCCTTGATGTCTGCGATGGCGGGTACGGCACTCACGCTCGGAGCATAAGCACTCGCTCCGGCGAACCTCAACCGTTCGTCGCGCGGCCGGCACGGGTCGCCGCAGTTGCGCAGGCGGAGTGGCGGCCGCGTCGCATGAGTTGCGATTTCGAAATTCGCCCCCCACCGACGCTGCAACCTTTTTCAGCGCCGCCGTATCTGAATCCCCGACGCGCGCGCATGCGGACATCGGTACGACACACGTTGGAGAGAATGATCATGAACAAGCTCACGAGCATTGCATCACCGCGCACGCGCGACGCATCCAAACACATTGCGCTCGGTGCGATGGGCCTCGCGGCGTTGCTGCTGATCGGAATGAATGCGAACGCTACGGCGAGCGCCGCCCATGTGCGCAGCCAGGTCGTCCAGTTCGAGGATCTCGAGCTGTCGAAGCCGGCGGACGCGAAGCGCCTGTATCTGCGGTTGCGGATGGCCGCGAGCGAGGTCTGTGGCGGCTACCCGCGGGTGCACACACTGGCGCGCAATTCGCCGCGCGCTCGCTGCGAGCAAGCGGCCATCGCGAACGCGGTGGAGACGATCGGGAATTCGAATCTCACGGCACTGCACCTCGCGGGCGGCAGGCTGAAGCTGGCGCAGAGCAGGGCGCAGACCGCAGCGCATGGCTGATGGGCCCTGAGACACGGTTGGTACGCTCGGCCGCAAGGCCGACGTTCTCGGCGGCGAGGGCATCCAGCTGCGAATGGATGCTCCCGCCGGCCGAGCCGCCGCGGCTCACTCGGTTCGGTCCGGCGGTGTCTTCGGCACGCCGAGTCGGCTTTCGCGAATCGTGATGTACAGCGTCGAGGCGATGATGACCGCAGCGCCGGCGAGCGTGAGACTGTTCGGCAGCTCGCTGAACAGCAGATAGCCGATCACGATCGCGAACACCAGGCGTGTGTAATCGATCGGCGCCATGACGATCGCATCGCCTTCCGCCATGCCCTTGATGTAGCACGCCTGCGTGATCGTGCCGAGCACGCCCATCGCCGCGAGCAGCACCAGATCGACGAGCGCCGGCCAGCGCCACACGAACATCGCGGGCGGAATGGACAGCACGAGCCCGAGCGCCGCGGACCACGCCATCAACGTCATCGTCGAGTGATCGCGCGTCATGAGTTTCATGCCCGTCACGGTCAACGCGATCAGGAACGCGGACGCCAGCGCGGCGAGCGCCGGCACGCTCAGGTATTCGCTCTGTGCGCCGCTCGGCTGCAGCATGACGAGCGCGCCGAGGAAGCCGATCGTCGTCGCGGCGACACGCCGCGGCCCGACCTGCTCTTTCAATACGATCGCGGCGAGCGGCACGACCCACAGGGTGCGCGTGAACGAGAGCGCGTTCGCGTCCGCGAGCGGCATCTCTTGATAGGCGTAGAACGACAAGATCATTCCCGCCGTGCCCGCGAGCGCGCGAAACAGCAGGATTCCCGGGCGGCTGGTGCGGAATGCGGCGCGCGGGTCCGCGAGGATCATCGGCAACAGCACGACCGTCGCCGCCACTTGGCGATAGAAGGTCTGCAGCGCGGCCGGGTAGTCCGCGCCGAGCAGCTTGACGAGCATCGTCATCACCGTGAACGTGATCGCCGAGGCGACCATCCACAATGCGCCGCGGGTGTTGCGCGGCAGCTCCTCGTAGGTTGCGCGCAGCGCCTGCGTCAAGGGGTGGCAGCCCCGAGCCGCTGTTGCAGCCAGCGCGAGATATCGTTCACTTCTTCCAGGCACACGGAGTGCTGCATCGGATAGGCCCGCCATTCGACACGATAGCCGAGGTGCGTGAGCGCCTCGCGCGACCACTCCCCGAGCTGCAACGGCACGACCCCGTCCTGCATGCCGTGGCACATGAGGATCGGAATCGAGCGGTTCGCGGCGTGTGCCTCGGCCGCGAGCGATGCACCCAACGGCAAGTACGTCGACAACGCCATGACGCCCGCGAGCGGTGCCTCGTAACGCAACGCCGTCTGCAGGGCGATCGCGCCGCCTTGCGAGAAGCCCGCGATGACGATGCGGGCCGCCGGAATGCCTCTCGCGAGCTCGGCCTCGATGTACTTGCGAACGATCCCCTCGGACTCGCGGATGCCGGCGTCGTCCTCGGGGCCCTCGCGGTTCAAGCCCTTGATGTCGTACCACGCGCGCATCACGAAACCGTTGTTGATCGTGACCGGCCGCTCGGTCGCGTGGGGAAAAATGAAGCGCAACGGCAGCGTCCGCGGCAGCTTCAGCTCATCGACGATCGGGACGAAATCGTAGCCGTCCGCGCCGAGCCCATGCAGCCAGATCACGCTCGCGGTGGCGGGGTTCGCGGGCTCGAGCGTAACGGCGGATGCGGATTCATGAATGGCGTAGGACATGACGGGCTCGCGAGGCGGAATGGAACGGGCGCGAGGGGCGGCGCTCGCGACGCTCATTCTATGCCGGTCCACGCTCGGATCCATGCAGCGCGGTGTCTTCCGCGCGCCGACCGAGGATTTCCGTAACGGCCGCCGCGAGCTCCGCGACCGCGAACGGTTTCCGCAACAGGCGTGCGCCGCGCAGCACGTCGTCCAATGCGGCGCTGTCCGCATAGCCCGAGACGATCAGCACGCGCAGGTCGGGCTGCAGCTCGCGTGCGCGCCGGACGAGCTCCGCGCCATTCATTCCTGGCATCGCGAAGTCGGCGACGAGCAGGTCGAAGCGGCCTTCGCGCAGCGCATCGAGGCCGGCAGCGCCGTTCGCCACATCCGTGACGATGAAGCCTTGGCCGCGCAGCGCCTCGGCGACGAAGCGCCGCACCTGGCGATCGTCGTCGACGACGAGCACGCGCGTCGACACATTGACGCTCGGGACAGGGATCGTCGGCGCGGAATCGCCCCGCGCGGGCGCGGTTGCCGGCACGGGCGGTGCGGCCGGCAGGATCATGCGCACGGTCGTGCCGGCGTTCGGCTTGCTGTCGATGAACACGGCGCCGCCGGACTCGCGCACGATCCCATAAACCTGCGACAAGCCGAGTCCCGTGCCTTGGCCCACGGACTTCGTGGTGAAGAACGGCTCCATCGCGCGGGCGCGCACGTGCTCGGTCATGCCGCTGCCGGCGTCCTTGACCGCGATCTCGACGTACGCCCGCTTCGGCAGGCCGCGCACGTTGCGGGGCGCGGCGGTGCGCACATCGATCTCGAGCGTGCCGCCGTTCGGCATCGCGTCGCGGGCGTTTACGGCCAGGTTCAGCAATGCCAGCTCGAGCTGGTTCGCATCGCTCAGCACGGCGTCCGCTTCGGGATCGACATGAATCGTGAGTTGCACGGTCGGGCCGACCGATTGAGTGAGGAGGTCGCTCATGCCGTGCAACAGCTGCGTCAACGAGACGGGCGCGACCTGCAGACGCTGATGACGCGAGAACGCGAGCAGCTGCGAGGACAGCTTCGCGCCGCGCCGTGCCGCTTCCAGCGCGTTCGAAGCGAGCCGCTGTAGACGCTCGTTGCCGGCGGCTCGCGTGCGAATCAGGTCCACGTTGCCGATGATCGCCGTCAGGAGATTGTTGAAGTCGTGCGCGATGCCGCCGGTGAGCTGGCCGATCGCTTCCATCTTCTGCGATTGCCGCAACATTTCTTCGGCGCGCCGTCGCTCCGCCATGTCGCGCAGGACGAGCACGACGAGAATGCCGCCGAGCGCCAGGCCGCCGAGCGCCGCGGTGCTCGCCACGATCAACGACCACGAGATCGGCTCGTCGACGAGCGTCGAGGCGATCGCGATGTGTGTCGACCACCCCGACCACGGCGACACGTAGTACGCGGTGTAGTTATTCAGGCCTTCGTGCGTGCGTCCTCGATAGATGCCCTGCGGGGCGCGCGTGATCGCGTTACGCACGAATTCGGTCGCTGGACCGCCGATGCGGATCTCCGGCTCCAGCGAGCGCGCGACGAACATGCCTTCCCGATCGATGATGGCGGCGACGCTGTCGTCGTCTCCGTGCGGCGCGACGAGCGCCTGAAACTCGTGCGGTCGAAACCCAGCGACGAGTACGAACTGAAAGGTGCCCTCGCGAACGACGGGCACGTACACGTGGGCCAGCGGTTCGGACTCCATGGTCATGTTGCCGACGACGGGCTCGCGCGTGCGCTGCAACTCGTCGAGCACATGGGCAGGCAGCGTCGCAAGGTCGCGGTCGCCGTACGGCCGGCGTAGATCGAACAGCATTCTGCCGGCCGCCACGTCATAGAGCTGGATCGTGACCCAATGCGGGTTGTTCGCGCGGGCGCGCACCAGCCGGGCATAGAACTCGCGCCAGTCGCGGTTCTCGAAGTAGACGGAGCCGTTGAGCACGTTGAGCGAGGCAATGTCGCCGCGCAGTCGAGCATCGGCCAGCATCGTGACGAGTTGGGCGCGCGCCAGCGTCTCGCCCTCGACCCGCCGGCTCTCGGCGCGCAGAAACAGGAAGGTGCCGACGGCGAGACAGATGACCGTGGGCAAGGTGGCCGCCATGCCGAGCGCAAATAGAGAGCGTCGAAAAAATCTCATGTTTTAGTTCGTGCGTTCCTCGCGAGGCCGTCGGCGATCCTCTCACTTTAAATTTGGACGCGCCAATCGGGGGATGATGGAAATGGGTGCGTGTAGGCGAAGCTCGCACAAGCTCGAGCGGCGTCCGTTAGGACGACGGCGGAGCGCGCGGCTTTCTGGATAGACTTCACGGAAACGATCTCGCGGTCTGCGGTGTGATCCGCACCGACACGAACGGAGCCATTCATGCACTCACGCAAACGGCACGCGCTCGGCGCGTGCGCCATCTTTTTCGGGATCGCTGAGCTGTACGACCTGCTGTCCGAGCACACGCTCGACAGCGGCCGCGTGCTGCTGTGGAGCGTCGTCGGCGTGGCGGTCTACATCTCGCTATGTGGGCTGTTCGGCTTCGATCCGCATCGCACGAAGCTCGCGAAGTTCGCTTCGCCCTGGAAGCACTACGTCGAGCGGTGGGAGCTGCGCCTCGGTCAGGCGACGTTGGCAATGCTCGGCTGCGTCGTGGTGGCCGCGCGATTCGTCGATCCACAGAACTTCGTTACCGCGGTCGTCTGCGGCACGCTGTCCGCATGGACCTATTTCGTCCTGCGGCTGTATCGCGGCGGTTACGAAACCGCGCCCGGTCAGAGAGGCAGGTGAGACAACTGCTCGAGCATCTCGAGCTCGTAGACGATCAGCAGGATATACCCGAGGAAGATGACGGCGAGCAGCGCCTCGCCCGGAATCGAGCGGAACAGCTTCATGCGGCTGCACGCCACGAGCACCATCGAGCCGAGGCTCGTCAGGGTCAGTTTCACTGCGGCGAACCAGCCGAGCGAATGCGGCACGAACAACGCCATGAACGGATTCGCCTCGGTCGCGCCGAGCGAAATCAGCATCACCGTCAGCACGCCGTCGCACACGCTCAATAACAGAATCGCGAACACGAACGCGAACACGCGCGGCGGATGCCAATCGATGATCGGATAGACCGTGTCGCTCTCGCGTCGCCCTGCGCGACGCCGCGGATTGAGCGAGCCCCGCCAGTAGGCGGCGAGTGATCGAATGCGGCGGTCGGCGCCAGAGCGCCGTTCAACGTGGGCGTAAGACATGCGCTGGACTATGCACGAACGAAATCGGTTGCAGTGCGCCACTTAACCGAAGTCGGCGCGAAGGCGCGGCGCAAATCGCGATTCGTCGTTTCGCTGTACGAGGAGTGAGAAAAATCACTCCGGGAGCTGACATCCTTGTCGGCACTCGAGCTCAGGGGGATCGAGTCGAGTGCAATCCCGGAGTGACGCAGAAAGAGGACGCAGGATTTCTGTGCCCGCAGCGTCTCCCGTCGCAGTGAGGGGAGGCCTCTGGTCAGCGGGCGGCGGCGACCGAAGCGACCGATTTCGCCGGCAGGCCGTTCACCGCGACGATCGTCCCCTTTTGATTCGCGTGGCACACGACACGAGCAATCTGCTTGCCGCTGTCACGGCCTTTCGCCACCAGTTCGATCCTGAACAGGCTGGCCAATTCGAGCGGGCGCGGGATCGAATCGAGGTTCTTGCGCACGGTCACCTTGCGGTCCTTGGCGACGTCGGAGGCGAGGAACGACTGCAGGCAGGCGTCCATGGCGGCGTTCGAGGCAGTGTCCGCGAAGCTCGCAACGGGTGCGGCAAGAACCAGGGCAGTAAGCGCGAGTCGGCTGAAGCGAGTGGACATGTTTGATCTCCTGAGCGGCCATGAGGTGCCGAGCACCGATGGGTCACACTCTGCAGCTCCTTTTGCGTTGCGACAAACGAGTTATTTTTGCGCTTGCCTCAACCGATTTCATGTCGACAGGGGCGGGCAGCGGCAAATTCGTGGTGGCGATCACATCGCGCACATAAGTACACGTTCGCTACTCTTTCCTCGACGTTTCTTGCTTCATATGGATGCGCCCCGGAGGCGGAAGCGCCTCAACTTGGCGCATCCACGCGCGGCGTTCGAGGAAGTGGGATGAGTGCCGGATCGGGGCGGCGTGCGCCGCGATTGCCGCAGCGCAGTATCCGCGATGGAGGGTCAGGCAGCTCGAACCGTGAGCTCGCCGGCCTGGAACTCGTTCAGCAGCCACTGCGTGAGCGAGCGGATGTCCGGCCGGTTCGCGTCCTCCGGGCGCACCAATAGAAAGTAGCTTTCGCCCGTGTGCAGCTCGGTATCGAACAGCCTCACGAGCGTTCCCTGTTGGAAGCGCTCCGCGCTCAGGCGTGAGGACACCAGGGCAACTCCGACACCATGTTCCGCCGCTTGCGCGGCCGCGGACATCGTGTCGAAGCGAATGACGTTCTTGGGACGCAGCTCCGTACCGAGTGCTTCGGCCCACCGTTCCCAGCCGTCGCGGCGAGCTTCATGAACGATCAGCGTATGCCGGTTGAGATCGGCGGTCGTCCGGATCGGGTTGCGAGCCAGCAGCTGCGGCGAGCAGGCGGGGACGAAGGATTGGGAGAACAGCTTGTAGCGGGACAGCCCGTCCTCCGGCACCGCGTTGACGACGATCGACACGTCCGCGTCGGCGGGGTGCGATTCCAGCGCCTGGACCGTATTGATATGAACGTCCGTCTCGGGCTGGGAGGCGAGCAGCGAATTGAGCTTCGGCAACAGCATTTCGGTCGCGAAGAACGGCGTGATATGGAGCCGGACGACGCCGCGGCCATAGCGCGCCCGCAATTGCTCGGTGACGCTCTCCAGCCGAGCGAACAGCGCATCCATGTGTTGCAGGTAGTTGCGGCCGGCCTCCGTCAGTGCGAGCGAATGCGCACCACGATCGAACAGCGCAACGCCGAGTTGCTCCTCGAGCGTCTTGATCTGGTGGCTCACGGCCGAGGGCGTGATGAACAATTCCTCGGCGGCCGCCTTGAAGCTCAGCCGTGCTGCAGCGAGCTGGAAAGTCTTCAAAAACTTGAGAGAAGGTAGGCGCATGGTCCTTACGTTCGCGTGCAGGTCCGGGCGGTTCACGATGCAATCCTGGCGAGGGCAGCGAACGGGTAGTCGAATCTGAGCAGATGCTCGCTTACGTAGGAGCAAGTAACGTGCCGACGCGGCACCGCTCATTCATCCATGCCGATGTGACATTCGTGCGAGCGCGGCAGGCGAGTCTCGTGAGTGCGCGCGGCGACTGGGCGTAGGGTGCGCAAGGAACTGGGAAAAGTTGTGTGAAGCGAGCGGGCGCGGAACTCGCGTGAGGCGCGGTGGGCGGGACGGATCGGTGGCTCGACGCGCGCACGCCTCGAGTGCGCCGCCTCCTGTTTCCTTCCGGAAGGGGGCTATTTCGCTTCCGCCGCTCCCTGTGCCGCTGCTCGATACGTCAGCGGGACGGCCGCTTCCGGCGTCAACACACGGAACGTGAAACTCTCCTGCATGTACAAGTGCACGGACGCGCTCGTGTGCTCGAGATAGCCGATAGAAAAATCCTGACCGACCGCGAGCTCGAAGTCGCCGCCCCGCAAGCTCATGACGACGGCGCCATCAGCAGCGGGCGCCCACACGATCGGGCCGTGGACGAGCTCGCGCACGTGGTCGATGATCGGATAGCCGCGCCTCGTGCTGCGGGTCAGTCCCGTGTAACAGCGTGGGCCGAGCGCGATCGCATACGGACCGGAGATGCCCATGCTGCGCAACCGATGCGTTGCCTCGGCAACGACGTCCGGATACAGCTCGTACTCCTCGGGAATCGTGAGCGCTTGCTGGCTGGAAGCGCGGAAGATGCCTTCGATGCCCGCGGCCGCATAGCCCTGGAATACGGCCCGGTCTTCCGCGATCGCCGCGGCGCGGGCCGCGTCGCGCACGGGATTCAAGTCCGCATCGAGCGCGCCGCGCCCGATCGCATCGAGCTCCGCGCGCGAGAGCTCGAACGCGACGCGAATCTCGACGAGTGGCTGCGCGCGCCGGATGCGCGAGACCACGCCTTCTTGCAGGGGCGGCGACAACGTCTCGGTGCGGCCGTTCGAGATCGCGGAGGTCGACCAGCCGAGCGGTCCCGTGAAATCGACGAGCCGGCGCGCCGCGAGCAGCACCTCGAGCGTCCGCTTCGCTTCCGCGTCGATCTCGCTCCACGCGTCCGCCGTGATCGGCGCGTGTTCGCGTAGCAGATCGTTCATGTTCACTCCTTCGCGTCCTTGCGTTCGTGGCGCTCGTGCTCCTTGCCGCGCGAACGGGCGCGCACGTGGTCGCGCAAGCTGCCGATGCCGAGCGAGCCGTCACTCGAAGCGCCGTCCCCGCCGTCGCCGCCTTCCGCTTCGTGCTCGATATCCAGAATGTTCTTGCGCGTAAAAAGATAAGTGCGTAAGTGCTCGTTCAGCTTCGGGTCGTGCCGGCGCAGCCACTCGAGTGTCATGGCCGCATGCTCTTTTTCCTCGTCGCGATTGTGAGCGAGTATCGCCTTGAGCTCGGGATCGGAGGTCGCGTCGATTCGCTGGTCGTACCAGTCGATGGCTTCGAGCTCTTCCATGATCGAGGCGACCGCGCGGTGGCGGTCGATCGTCTCCGGCTTCAAGTGCTCGGGACTCTCGTGTAAGCCTGCGCTGTTGTCAGTCATTTGGAATTCCGCAATCGTGGATCGGGGGCGTCGACACGCGGCTGCCGCGGTTGCCGGCCGTGCTCTACGCGTGAGAGCGCCTTCGGTTCCTGGTGCGATGTGCCGATGCGTCATCGCCGCGGTGGGTGCACGCCGAACGCGCGTAGGGTTTGACGCAATCTTTGCAAGATCCTGCTTGCCTATGACCCACGGCATGACCTATTAGTGAACGGTGTTCGAGGCTCTATTCACTCATCCCCTTTGGGCTTACCGCACCGGCACGTTCGCATTCGCGAGCCAATGGCCGCTTTGGCTATTGGGTGCGCTGCTCACCCTCGCAGTCGCGGTCATCGTCTTCACGTTGTGGCGCCGTCAGCGACAGGCGCGTCACAAATTGAGCGCAGCACAGCTCACCTTGTTGGGAAGTCTGCAGACCGTCTTCATCGCGCTCGTGCTGTGTCTGCTGTGGCGTCCCGTGCTGAACGTGGAGCGGGTGCGCGATCGTGAGAACGTGCTCGGCGTCGTGCTCGATGCATCCGCGAGCATGGCGTATGGCGAGCAAGAGCAGTCGCGACTGCAGCAGGCGGTCGCCGCGTTACGAGGCGAGCCGCTCGACGCGTTGCAAAAAGTATTCGACGTGCAGCTCTATAGTTTCGCGCACGAAGCTCAGCCGATTCCGACACTCGAGTCGGTTCCGCCTCCCGGGACGCAGACGCGCATCGGTGACTCGCTCGTGCAAGTTCTACAGACGGCGGGCAGCACGCCGCTCGCCGGCATCGTCCTGTTGAGCGACGGCGCGGAGAACGGCGACTCGCTGAGCGAGGAGCGCTTGACGGAGATCGCATCGTACGGCGTGCCGATTCACACCGTCGGCCTCGGGCCTGAAACGAATCCCACCGATCTCGAGATCGAGCGCGTTGATATTGCATCGTCGGCGCCCGCGGAGGCGACCGTCGATGCGCAAGTGGGCATTCGACACGACGGCGCGGCGAAGACGCGCCTGCGTGTCTACGATCGCGACAAGCTGGTCGTCGCGCGCGACCTGAACCTGCCCGCCGAAGCAACGACGACGACAGTGAATTTCGAAGTGCCGGCCGGCGCGCCGGGCACGCACGAGCTGCGCTTCGTCCTGGACCCCATCGAAGGCGAACGCAACGTCGTCAACAATGAGCGTTCGCACGTCATGGATGTCGCGGCGGGCAAACGCTCCATTCTCTACGTCGAGGGCGAGCCGCGCTGGGAGTACAAGTTCCTGCGGCGCGCGGCCGACACCGATCGTGCCTTACGACTCGTGAGCCTCGTCCGCACGACGCCGAACAAGCACTTTCGCCAGGGCGTGACGTCGGCGGCGGAGTTGCAGGACGGGTTCCCCTCGTCGGCCGCCGCGCTGTTCGCGTACGACGCGGTGATCATCGGCAGCTACGAGGCAACGACGCTGAATCAGGATCAGCATCGGCTGCTCAAGGAGTTCGTCGACAAGCGCGGCGGCAGCGTGCTGCTGCTCGCGGGTCGCAAGGGCCTGTCCGCGGGCGGCTGGTTCGACACGCCGCTCGCGCAGACACTGCCGACACACTTGCCGTCGCGGCAGCAGGGCTCGCTGTTCGTTCAGCGCAACGGCAAGGCGCAACCAACGCTCTATGGCGTGGAATACGCGATAACGCGCCTGGATGTCGACGCGCGGCGCAACGCGGACGCGTGGAAGACCTTGCCGCCGCTCGCGGATTTCCAGGATCTCGGCCGGCCGAAGCCGGGCGCCGTCGTGCTGCTCGAGGCGGTGGGCGACGCGGTGCGCGAACCCTTGCTCGTCTGGCAGCGTTACGGTCGCGGCGCGACGTACCTCCTGGGAACTTCGAGCACGATGCGTTGGCAAATGCAGTTACCCCCCGAGGATCAGCGTCACGAAATGTTCTGGCGTCAATTCCTACATGCACTGGCGGATACGACGCCGAACCGCGCGACGCTCGCGAGCGCGCGCACGGTTTACAACGACGAGCGCAGCATGGCGCTCGAAGCCGAAATCCACGACGAGCAGTTCGAGCCGATCAGCGACGCCGAGGTGCAGCTGCTCGTCGCGCCCGAGCGCGATGCGCCGTTCACGGTGACGATGCGTCCGTCCGGCAACGGCGATGGCCGCTACGTCGCGCGCGTCGATGCGCCATCGACAGGTCTGTATCGGATCGACATGAGCGCGAAGCGGCACGACAGGCCGGTCGCGAGCGCAACGACGCATGTGCGCCGCACGGACGGCGTCGTCGAGCACTTCGCGACACGTCAGAACCGGCCGGTGCTGGAGCGGCTCGCGGCGATGACGGGCGGACGGTATTGGCCGGTGGACGATCTACAAGGGCTCGCGGCCGCGATTCCGTTCTCGAAGGCGGGCATCGTCGAGCGCCACACGCTCGATTTGTGGAATCTGCCGATCATATTTCTCGCGCTGCTGATGCTGAAGCTCGGGGAGTGGCTGTTGCGACTGTGGTGGGGCCGGTTGTGAGGTCGCGCGCCGCCACCGCCCGACGAGCGAGCGCCGCCGTGCGGGTCCTCTGCGGCGTGTTGGGCATTGGCGTCGTCGCGCCGGCACTTGCCGACACTCATGCGCTCATCGTCGCCGGTCTCGGCGGCGAGAAGGAATTCGAGCAGCGCTTTCGCAATCAGGCGACCGCGTTGGCGCAGGCGGCCGAGAAGCTCACGGGCGACAAAGCGCTCGTCACCGTACTGACCGCGGACAAGGCCGCTCGCGATACCGTGCGGCGCGAACTGCGGGCATTGGCCGGCAAGTTGCAACGAGACGATCAGGTGATCATCGTGCTGATCGGTCACGGTACGTACGACGGCGAGGAATATCGTCTCAATCTGCCCGGTCCGGATCTCACCGCGAGCGAGCTCGGCGCGCTGTTCGACCAGCTGCCCGCGCGCGACCAGCTGATCGTGAACGCGACGAGCGCGAGCGGCGCGGCCGTCGAGCGTTGGAAGCGCGACAACCGCGTCGTGATTGCCGCGACGAAGAGCGGCAACGAGCGCACGGCCACGCGCTTCGCGCAATATTGGCTGGAAGCGGTGTCGTCGAACGCGGCGGATCTGAACCGCGACGATGTCGTCACGGCGGCCGAGGCGTTCGAGTTTGCGAACCGGCGCGTCGCGGAGTCGTTCAAGGCGGATGTGTCGCTCGCGACGGAGCACGCGCGGCTCGACGGCAAGGGCGCGGAGCGGATGCAAGTGGCGCGCTTCGGCAATGCGGTGCTCGCGACTTCCGATGCGGCGTTGAGCGCGCTGTACACGCAGCGCGTGTCCGTGGAGCGCGAACTGGAGGCGGTCAAGGAGCGTAAAGCCACCCTCGATGCGAACGCGTATTACGACCAGCTCGAAGGCGTGCTCGTGCGGCTCGCGAAGCTGCAGCAGGACATCGATGCCCGGCAGATGACGTTACGAGGAGGGCGCGAATGAGCGCGACAGTCCGGGGCCCGCTGCGCACGGCTCTCCTGATCTTGCTGCTGCCGCTGTCCCTGAGCGTCGCCCTGGGCGCCGCCATCGATTACGACCAGCGCCGCGCGACCGAGCTGCGCCAGTGCGATGACCCGCAGCACCGCGGCCGCCTTCAGGAAGCGCGCGACTGCTATCGCCGCCTGCTCGAGGATTCGCGCAACGTGATCACCCAGGCCGAGGCGGCCTGGGCGCTCGGCGACATCCAGCGCGCGAACACCCTGTTCCGCGAAGCCGCGAATGCCAACGAGCGCTCATCGCAGCCGCGCGTGCGTTGGGGCCGCCTCTTCCTGCACACGCATCAGCACAACGAGGCGCTGGAGCTGTTCAAGGAAGCGCTCGAGCGCTCGAGCAACGACGTGTACGCGAAGCTCGGCATGGCCCACGTGTTCGCCGAACGCTTCGAAGGCCAGGCGCGCACGCTCGTCGACGAAGTCCTGCAGCAAGACGATTCGTTGATCGACGCTCACCTGCTCAAAGCGCAGATGGATCTCGAGGAAGGCCAGCTCGACACCGTCGATGCGACGCTCGATCGCGCTCTGCGGCTCATCGAGAAGCAGCGGCAGGCGCCGCTCGAAGTCTTCACGCTGCGCGCCGTGCTCGGCCAGCTGCAAGGCGGCAAGGAGCGCGAAACCTGGATCGAGCGCGCGCTCGCCTACAACCCCCGCTACGGCGAGATCTTCGAGCAGCTCGCGCATTTCGAAATCATGCGCCGTCGCTATCGGGAAGCGACCGCGTTGCTGAAGCGCGCCGTCGAGGTGCAACCCGAGCTGTGGTCCGCGCACGCGGAGCTCGGCGCGAATCTGTTGCGCGAAGGTGATTTCGCACAAGCGCGCGCGCATCTGACGCGCGCGTACTCCGGCGATCCCTTCAGCGCGACGACGGTCAATACGCTGCGCCTGCTCGATCGCGTCGACGGCTTCGAAGTGACGGCTACGCCGATCACGATCCCCGCATTGAACGGCGGTGAGCGCGCGGCCGAAGTGCGCATGCGGCTCGATCGCAAGGAAGCCGAGGCGATGCGCCCGTACGTGCTCGAGATGGCGTCGGACAGCATCGCGGCTTTTTCGCGCCGCTATCAATTCGAGCCGCGCGAGCCGATCTCGCTCGAGCTCTACCCGGAGCACGACGACTTCGCCGTGCGCGTGGCGGCGCTGCCCGGCATCGGTCTGCTCGGTGTCACCTTCGGTTATCTCGTCGCGATGGACAGTCCCTCGGGGCGCCCGACCGGCGAGTTCCACTGGGGCTCGACCTTGTGGCACGAGATGGCGCACGTCTTCACGCTCGAGGCGACCGACCATCGCGTGCCGCGCTGGCTGAGCGAAGGCATCTCGGTATTCGAGGAATGGCGCACGGGGCCGACCCCAGGCGTCGTCGTCACGCCGGAAACGATCATTGCGCTGAACGACAAGCGGTTGCTGCCGATCGCGGATCTCGATTCGGGCTTCATTCGACCGAAGTATCAGGAACAGGTGCAGGTGTCGTACATGCAGGCCGGCCTGGTCTGCCTGTTCGTGGAGCAGCGCTTCGGCTTCGACCGGCTCGTCGCGCTGCTGAAACAATTCACGAAAGAGACGGACACGAAGAACGCCGTCGAAGACACGTTCAAGATGTCGAGCGAGGAGTTCGACAAGCAATTCGATGCATTCGTGCGCGAGCGTTACAAGGCGCTGCTCGCCGATCTGCCGGGTTGGCAGGCGGCGTATCAGGAGGCGGCGAAAGCCGTCGCCGAGTCGCGCTGGGAAGCCGCGATCGGGCCCGCGCGCAAGGCGATCGAGCTCTATCCCGAGCACAGCGGCCCGGACAGTCCGTACCTGCTCCTCGCGCGCGCCTACGACCAATCGGGCAATCGGCCGCAGGCGCTGCAGACCTTGCTCGACTATCGCAAGGCCGGAGGCTGGGACCCGAGCGCGCTGCGCGATCTTGCGAAGTGGCTCGACGCGGCGGGCCGCCCGTCGGAGGCGCTCGAAGTGTTCGCCGCGATCAATTACGTCGACCCGCTGAGCGGCGATCAGCACACCGTGCTTGGCGAGCGCTTCCTCGCGGGCGGCAAGCACGAGGACGCGCTGCGCGAGTTCAAGGTGCAGCTCGCGTTGAACCCGCACGATACGGCGCCCGGTCATTTCGGCATGGCGCGCGCGTTGCGCGCGATGGGCGATCAGCCGGCGGCGCGACGTCACTTATTGGAGGCGCTGGAAACGGCGCCGCACTACAAACCCGCGCAGGCTTTGCTGCTGCAAACGATCGAGGAGCGAAAACGCAATGAATGATTCCGTCCCCGAAGCGCTCGGCGGCAGCGATACCCGCGCCTTGGTGTCGTTGTTTCAGGAGCGGATCACGACCATTCGTTCGCGCGTGCGCACGATCATCGTCGGCCAGGACGAAGTCGTGGATCATTTGTTGCTCACGTTGCTCGTCGGCGGCCATTGCCTGATCACCGGCATGCCCGGCACCGCGAAGACGCTGCTCGTGCGGACGCTCGCGACCGCGCTGGGGCTGTCGTTCAAGCGCATTCAGTTCACGCCCGATCTGATGCCGACCGACGTGACCGGCACCGACATCATCGAAGAGGACATCACGACCGGGCATCGCAAATGGACGTTCGTGCCGGGCCCGTTGTTCGCGCACGTCGTGCTCGCCGACGAAATCAATCGCACGCCCCCGAAGACCCAGGCGGCACTGCTGGAGGCGATGCAGGAATTGTCCGTGACCGTGCGCGGCACGACGCACAAGCTGACGCCGCCGTTCTTCGTGCTCGCCACTCAGAATCCGATCGAGCTGGAAGGTACGTACCCGCTGCCGGAAGCGCAGCTCGACCGCTTCCTCTTCAACGTGCTGCTCGACTACCTGAGCGCCGCGGACGAGGCGACGGTCGTCGAACGCAATACCTCGCGCATGAGCATGCCCGAAGTGCAGCCTTGTACGAACGCGGACGAGATCATCAAATTCCAATGGCTCGTGCGGCAGGTGCCGATCGCCGATGACGTGCGCCGCCACGCGGTCGACCTCGTGCGCGCCACGCGCCCCGCAGAGGCCGGCGCGCCGGAAGCCGTGCGCAAGTACGTGCGCTACGGTGCGAGCGTGCGCGCGACACAATTCCTGTGCCTCGCCGCGAAGGCGCGTGCGTTGATGGAGGGGCGTTATCACGTGACGACGCAGGATCTGCATACGCTCGCACCATCGGTGCTGCGTCATCGTGTGCTCACGAACTATCAGGCGGAGTCGGACGGCAAGACGGTCGACGACGTGCTGCGCGAGGTCATCAACCGATGACGGCACGCTGTCGCAGCGCCGGTCGTGGACGCGGCGCCCCCTCCCTGGCCCTCCCCCGTTGCACGGGGGAGGGGATGCTTTACTTGGCCCGCCGTCGCAGTGCGCGCGAAGGGATGCGATAGGCATGTCCGCCACGCCCTTTCAGCGGCTGCTGTCGCCCGCGACGCTCGCGAGTCTCGCGAACTTGGAGCTCGTGGCGCGCACGGCCGTCGAAGGCTTCTTGACCGGCCTGCATCGCTCGCCGCGCTTCGGTTTCAGCCAGGAGTTCAAGGAATACCGCGCCTACACGGAAGGCGACGATCCGCGCTTCGTCGATTGGAACGTCTTCGCGCGCACGGAGCGCACCTACATTCGCCGCTACGAGGGCGAAACGAACACGCGCCTGATGCTGCTCGTCGACGCGAGCGCCTCGATGGGCTACAGCTCGCATGCCGTCACGAAGCTCATGTACGCGAAATTCATCGCGGCGGCGTTCGCCTATCTCGCGACTCGTCAGCACGATCCTGTCGGTCTCATCGTCTTCGACGAGAAGCTGCGCGACTATCGACCACCGACGAGCCGCGCCGGCAGCCTGCAAACCTTGTTGCATGCGCTGGATCAGGTCAGCGCGGGCGGACGCACCGACCTCGCGGGATGTTTCAGCAGCTTCCGCGAGCACCTGACGCGCCGCGGCCTGGTCGTCGTGATCTCGGATCTCTACTGCGATCCGGTCGCGATGACGCGCGCCGTGCAGCCGCTCGGATATCACGGCCACGACATCATGATCATTCAAGTGCTCGATCCGCGTGAGCTCCGCCCCGAGTGGAACGAGTCCGTCGTGCTCAAGGACGTCGAGACCGAGGAGCTCGTGAACGTCTCGCCCGACTACTTCGAAGGGCGGTATCGCGAGCGCATGTCGGCGCACCTCGACGCACTGCGCGCCTCCGCAGCAAGCGTCGGCGCGCACCAGATGCTGATCACGACGACGGATCCTTTGGACGACGCGCTGCGTCGTTATCTGGCGTTCCGTCATGGTCGGAACTGACCCAAGGCTCACGCTGTGTTCCTCGCGCCCCTACTGCTGACTGGCTTGCTCGCGATCGCACTGCCGCTCTGGCTGCACCGCGTCGCGCGCGCGAATCCGACGCAGCATCCGTTCGCGTCGCTCATGTTCCTCGAGCCCAGCGAGACGCAGCGCACCGCGAAGCGCACGCTGCGCTATTGGCTGCTGCTCGCGGCCCGCATCCTGCTGCTCGTTCTGCTCGTGCTCGCGTTCGCCGGGCCGCTCGTCTCGCCGAGCGTCGTGCCCGAGCGTGCCGGCAACGCGCGCCTGCACGCGATCGTTCTCGACGGCTCGATGTCGATGCAGCATTCCGATCGCTGGCAGCGCGCGGTCGAAGCGGCGGAAGCAGTCATCAACGGCGCGAGCTCGGGCGATCGAGTCATGCTCGTCTCCGCGATCGGCCGGCGCATTCAGGTCGTGCAGGAGCCCACGCCCGCGAATGACGTCGGCGCGGTGCGCGCGCAGCTGCGCACGCTTGCGCCCGGCGTCGAGCGCCTCGATTACGGACTGCTGATGTCGACGGCGAAGGCGTGGCTCGGCGACGCGGGCATGCCGGTGCAACTGCATCTGATCTCGGATCTGCAGCAATCGGCGAGCCCGTTGCGCTTTGCCGATCTGGAGCCGCCGCCGGGCACGCAGCTCGTGATTCACGACATCGCGCGCGATAGCGCGCTCGACACGAACGTGAACACGTTCGTGAAGTCGGCCGCGATCGCGACGAACGACGCGCGCAAGCTCCTCGCGCGCGTCGCGACGAATTCGCCGCGCGCGGAGCGCCGCGAGGTGATTCTCTCGGTCGACGGCAAGGAAGTCGCGCGACGGCCCGTCGAGTTCGCGGCCGTGCCAGCAGCGCTGTCGCCCGCGCAGCAGGGCAGCGAAGGCGGCGCGGCCGAAACACCGCGCGCCGCCCCCGCGGTCCGCGACCTCGAAGTCGAGTTCCCGGATCTCGCGCTTGGCGCGGGCGCGCATCGCATCGAGGTGGACATCGAACCCAAGGATGCGATCGCGAGCGACGACCGCTATTTCGCGATTCTGCAGAACTCGGACCCGAAGGTGCTGCTCATCGCGCGCGATACGTCGAGCGACGAGAGCGCGTACTTCGGCGCGGCGATCGAATCGCTGTCCGCGCCGCGACTGGTCGTTGACAAGCAAGCGGCGGCGGCGGTCGACGGCTTGCAGCTCGCGAACTACGCGATGATCGTGATCGCCGATGTGAACGCGCTGTCCAGCACGGCGCAGAGCCGCATCAAGGAGTACGTCGCTGGCGGCGGCCGGCTGCTCATGGCGGTGACGCCTGGCATCGCCCGACAAAAGCCCGCGCTGCTCGAGGACGTGAACATCGGCGAGGTGGTGACGAAGCCCGCGCAGGTGGGCGTCGTGCAAAGCAGCCATCCGATCCTGCGCAACGCGAGCGATTGGCACCGCGTGCGCTTCTTCCGCTACTTGCAGGTGCGGCCCGCGGCAACGGACAAGGTCCTGGTCGCACTCGAGGATCGCACTCCGGTGTTGATCGAGCGTCAACAAGACAACGGCCGCGTGCTTTTGCTGACAGCGCCGCTCGATCGCGCCTGGAACGATTTGCCGATCCATTCTCTGTTCGTGCAATTCATCGCGGATGCCGCGCGTTATCTCGTCGAGCAGGATCCGACCACGCAGACCGCGCGCGTCGGCGGCCCCGTGCTCACCGGATTGACCGCTGCCAGCGGCGGGCAGATATTCGATCCGCAAGGCAATCGCGTGCTCGCCCTGGGCGAGGTCGCCGCGGTCGACCGGTTCATTCCGGATCAAGCCGGGTTTTACGAGATTCGTGGCGCAGGTGGTCAAAAGTGGCTCGCGGTGAACGTCGACCCGCGAGAGTCGGATGTGACGCGGCTGCCGGACGCCCAGGTCGAGCGCTGGCAGGCACTGAAGGCGCCACCGGCCGCCGCCGACGCCGGGACCACGGCTGCTGATGACGGCGCCCCGGTGAAACGTTCGATCGGCTACTTGGTCTTGTTGATAGCTGCCCTTTTCGTCGTCGTGGAGTTGCTGATGGCAAACCACTATCTGACGGTCCGACGCGAGGTTGCTCAATGAATGCCAGTGCGAGGCTCGAGAGCTACTTAGGCGAGTTGCGCGCCCGCATTCGTACGCTCATCTACATGCGTACGGCCGCGGTCGTCGCGGGCGGCGTGGGCCTCCTCACCCTCGTCTTCGTCGCGTGGCTCGCTGCGTCTGGCTATGCCAGCTCGATCGCCTGGACCGGCCGGATCCTGATCGGGCTCGTGCTCGTCGTCGGTTTCGGCGCGCTGCTATGGTGGCCGTTACGCAAGCTCGCGCGCGGCGACGGCTCCGCGGAATTCGAGCGCCGTCTGCCAGAGCAGCGCGGCCGCATTCAGACCTACCTCGACATTCGCCGCCGCGAGGCCGAAGTCGGCGCCTCGCCGTTGACCGATCTGCTCGCCGAGGACGCCGCGTCGATCGCCGCGAAGACCCCGGTCGATACGCTCATTCCACGACCTCAATTGCTGATCCCCGCGGCGATCGCGGCGCTCGGGCTGATCGCGCTGGTGTTCCTCGTCGCGTTCGGTCCCGGCCACTGGGGCTTCGGCACCCGGCACCTGCTGTTCGGCGCGGACCTGCCGCGCGAGGCGGTGCCCGTGCGGCGGATCGTCGTGACTCCCGGCGATGCGGTCGTTCGTCGCAACAGCGACTTTTCGATCCACGCGACGACGGACGGCTTCGACCCCGAAGCGGCGACGGTGTACGTCCGTTTCGACGACGAACAGGAATGGCAGCGAGCGCCGATGCAGGCCCGCACCGACGAGAACGATCGGCGCGTGTTCGAGTTCAAGCTGTACGCGCTGCGCGGTCCACTGCACTACTACGTGGCCGCGGAGAACGCGCGGAGCACCGAGCACGGCGTGACGGTCGCCGACCTGCCGCGCATCGACAAGGTCAGACTCACTTACGAGTATCCGCAATGGACCGGCCTCGCGCCGATGACCGAGGAGACGCTGCGCGACATTCGCGCCGTGGCTGAGACCAACGTCAAGGTCGAAGTGTTTGCGAACGCGGCGCTCGACTCGCCGGCGCTCGTCGTCGACGGCGCGGCCGCACCGCTCGAAACACAGGGCGATGCCAACGTCGGCAATATCGAGGTGAAGCAGGCCGGCCGCTATCACATCGGCGCACGCGTCGCGAACGAGTTCGTCGCGCTGACCGAGGATTATCCGATCGAAATCGTCATCGACCAGAAGCCGACGATCTCGATCGCGAAGCCGGGCCGCGACTGGCGCGCGACGAGCATCGAGGAAGTGCCGGTCAAGGTGCAGGCCCAGGATGACTTCCGCATCCAGAACCTCGAGCTGCGCTATGCGGTCAACGGCGGCAAGTGGCAGTCCGTCGCGCTCGGCGGCGGCGACAAGGACATCAAGTCAGATTCGTTGCTGCGGCTCGAGGAGCTCGGCGCCGAGCACGCAGCGGAGGCCGGCGGCATGCTCGCGCCTGGCGATGTCATCTCTTACTACGCGGTCGCGAAGGATCGCGACAAGTCCGTGCAGACCGACCTGTTCATGGTCACGGTGCAGCCTTTCGAGCGGCGCTTCACGCAAAGCGCCGGCGGTGGCGGTGGCGGCGGCGGCGCCGGTGACGAGCAGGGCGCGATCTCCGAGCGCCAGCGCGAGATCCTGCTGGCGACGTGGAATCTGCAGCGCAACGATCAGCGCGAATCGCGCACGCGCCAGCAGCTCGAGGAAAACGCGAAGATGCTGGCGGAGATGCAGACGACGCTCGCCGAGCAGGCCCGCACGGTCGCCGAGCGCACGCGCGCGCGCGTCTCCATCGACAGCGACGAGCGCATCAAGGCGTTCGTGCAGAGCATGGAGAAGGCCGCGAGCACGATGGAGCCGGCCGCAAAGAATCTGCGCGAGTTCAAGCTCGAGCAGGCCGTGCCGATCGAGCAGCAGGCGCTGCAGCAGCTGTTGCGCGCCGAATCCGCCTTCCGCGAAGTGCAAGTGTCGATGGAGCGTCAGAATGGCGCGGGCGGCGGCCAACAGGCGGCGCGCAACTTCACCGAGATGTTCGAGCTCGAAATGGATGTCGAGAAGAATCAATACGAGCAGCAATCGCAGCTGTCGATGGACAACAAGCAGCAGGAGGTCGACGAGGCCTTGCGGAAGCTGAAGGAGCTCGCCGCGCGGCAAGAGAAGCTCGCCGAGGAGGCTCGCCGCCAAGCCATGACTCAACAGGAGCAGCGCTGGCGCCAGGAGCAGCTGCGCCGCGAAGCGGAGGATTTGCGTCGCCGGCTCGCCGAGCTCGCACGCCAGGAGAATTCGCAGCAGCAAGCGTCGAACCAGCAGCAGTCGGGACAGCAGCAGTCCGGGCAACAGCAGTCTGGCCAGCAGCAATCCAGCCAGCAGCAATCTGGCCAGCAGAGCGGCCAGTCGGCGAATCAACCCGACCAGGATTCATCGAACCGGCAGCAGCAGAACGGGCAGCAATCCGGGCAGCGCGAGAGTCAGGTGCAGAACGCGCTCAACTCGCTGCAAAACGCGCTCGAAGACATGCGCGCCGCGAACCAGCAGAGCCGCTCGGACGATGCGACGCGCTCCGCGCGCGAAGCGAGCGAGAACTTGAACCGCGCGGCGAAGCACATGGACCGGCCGAAGCAGGGCGGCTCGCTCGACAACGAGCTGAATCAATTCGCCGACCGAACGCAGGATCTGGCGGAGAAGCAGCGCGAGATCGAAGCCAATCTGAACCAGGCGCTGAACCAGGCGCAGTCGGCGGGCCGGCGTCGCGGCGCGATCGATCCGCGCAGCGCCGCCGAGATTGCCGCCGAGAAGCAGCAGATGGCGGGCGATCTGGAGGCACTGCAGCGCCAGATGCGCGAAGCCGTGCACAAGCACCGCGGCGAAACGCCGGAAGGCGCGCGCAAGCTCGGCGAAATCGTGAACGAGCTCGAAAGCTCGGGCATCTCGTTCCGTATCAACCGCAGCGCCGCCGAAGTGCTGTATGGACGCGCGCGCGACGCGGCGCCGCGTGAGGGCCTGATCGGCGAAGGGCTGGAGAATCTGGAAAAGAACCTGCGTGAGGCCGCGGTCGTGGCGGCGAACGACAAGAAGCGCGGCGGCGCGCAATCGAATCCCGAGGAGCTGCTGGCACAAATCGGCGAGCTGCGGCGCGCGTTGGAAGAGGCGCGGCGCGAGCAGCGCGGGGCTGCACAGGCAGGCGACGGTGAGCGCGTCGCGCAGCTCGACCCGCAGCAACGGGATGCGAATCCGGATGCGAGCGCACAAGGTCCGAACGGCGAGCAGCAAGGCAGCAGTCAGCAAGGGCAGCAGCAGGGCAGCGGCGACCAGCAAGGGCAGCAGGGAAATCGGCCCGGACAGCAGCAGGCACGCGCGGGTCAGCCCGGCGCGCGCGAGGGCATGCGCGGCTCGCCGTCGAACGCAGGTGGCGGGCCGAACGGTCTCGACGCTTGGAATCCCAACCTGCGCAACGGCTCCGTGCAAACTCTCGAGCTGGGTGAGCGACGTCAGCGCGAAGCGCGCGAGCTGAGCGAGCGCGTGCAGCAGTTGGCGGATCGCATGGGCCGCGGTCAGATGAGCGACGCGGAGCTGCGTGCATTGCAGCGCATGGCGCACGAGCTGCGGCGACTGGCGGGCAACCCGATCGCGACGCATCCAGAAGCGGTTGCGCGCCTGATCGATCAGCTCGAGCTCGCGACGCTTGCGGCCGTGCAGAAGGCGAATCCCGGCGCACCGCCAAGGACGGCAGTACAAAGCGCGGACTCCACGGAGTATCGTGAGGCCGTGGCCGAGTACTACCGTCGACTTGGAGGCTCCTGAGCGAGTCTCGATCGTGCCGAAGTCATGCGATCCGTCTGTTCACGCCCACTGATTCTCGTCTCGCTCGTCTCGCTGCTGGCGGTCGCGGACTCGGAATTCCCCGCGGGCGATGGCGGTCGGTCCGGCGTGATGCCGAATCTGTCGCAGCTCAATTTCGTTCGCGCGATCTACGAAAGCGAAGGCGGCATGGGCGAGGCGTACTACGCGTACGACGGCCGCATGTGGGCGCGTTGGGAAACGGACTTTCCGGAGGGCGACGACAACTTCTCGCGGCGTCTGCAGCAGCTCACGCGCATCTCCGTGAATCCGAAAGCGGCGAGCCGCACGTTCCTCGCGAAAGACCTCGGCGATTTCCCGCTGCTGTACATGTCCGACCCGGGCTACATGGTGATGTCGAATCGCGAGATCGAGGCTTTCCGCAACTATCTCGCGAACGGCGGCACGGTGTGGGTCGACGACTTCTGGGGCGATGCGGAGTGGCAGCAGTTCGCGAACGTGATGCGTCGCGTGCTGCCGGACATCGAGTGGCGCGTGCTGCCGAACGATCATCCGATCTTCCATACCGTCTACGATCTGGACGATGGACTGCCGCAGATTCCGGCGCTGCCGTTCGCGAGCATCGGCGGCGAGACGGCGGAGCCGGCGGGCGCGCACAAGTATCCGCCCGGATCGCTGGAGCATCCGGAAATGCGCGCATGGGCCGATGCGCAAGGCCGTCTGCTCGTCATCGCGACGCATAACACGGACATCGGCGACGGTTGGGAGCGCGAGGCCTACGGCGAGTGGTACTTCGAGATGTTCTCGACGCGCTCGTACATGGTTGGCGTGAACGTCATCACGTACGCGATGACGCATTAGCCCGCGAGGGCCTCGATAGACGAAGGCGGCCGCGGATTCAGCGGACGGCCGCGAGACCCGCCGCCGCGCGAACCGCTGCCCGTCGCGCGCCGATCGAGATCGCAACACCGTTCAAGAAATCGCGCCGGGTGATGCCGTCGTGCATGCGAATTCTTCCGACGTGGTACGGGTCGAGGACGAGCGGCTCGAGTCCGTCGCGAACGCCTGCTCATGCGGAAGTGACGCGACATGAGTCATGATGACGTATCCGTCGACTACGAGCCGGCCATGTCCAATGTCACCTCGCTCCGCAAGTTCAAGCAAAAGCGCGCCGAAGGGAAGACGCTGTGTACGTCCGGCTTTCACAAATGGGACGTCGTGACCGCACGCAAGTTCGACGTGAAGCAAGGCAAGCTGGTCACGACGGAGCGCTGTACGCGCTGTGGCGAGGAGCGCACGCGCGCCGTCTGATGCCGACTCGCAAGCCTTCGCGAGCCGCAAAGTGAGCGTTGGTCGACGTGCAAAGCGCTCGGCGACTCTGTACAGTGCGCGCTCGCAAGCTGCCGTCCGGTCAGCTCGTCCATATCCGTGGTTGTAATGGTCTGTTGACCGCCACTCGTATCTCCCGCCTCTACTGGACCTCGGACCCCGCGTCTCGAGTTAGGCAGGTAGAGGAAAAATTCGTCATGCCTTTCAATGCTCTCGGGCTCATGCCCGAACTCGTGCGCGCGCTCGCCGATCGCAAATACGTCGAGCCGACGCCGGTTCAAGCCAAAGTCATTCCTGAAATCCTTGCAGGCCACGACATCCTCGCTGGCTCGCAAACCGGCACGGGCAAGACCGCCGGATTCACATTGCCGCTGTTGCAACGCCTGAGCGCGAACGAGCAGCCGCAGCGCGCACCGCGCGCGCTCGTTCTCGTGCCGACGCGCGAGCTCGCGGCGCAGGTGGGCGACAGCGTCAAGGCCTACGGCAAGTATCTGCGGCTGCGCACGGCCGTGATCTTCGGCGGCGTGGGCATCAATCCTCAGATCGAAGCGCTGCGGCGCGGCGTCGACATCGTCGTCGCGACACCAGGACGGCTGCTCGATCATGCCGAACAGCGCACGGTCGATTTGCGCCAGATCGAGATCCTGGTGCTGGACGAGGCGGACCGCATGCTCGACATGGGCTTCATTCGCGACATCCGCCGCGTCATGAAGCTGTTGCCCGCGAAACGCCAGAATCTGCTGTTTTCCGCCACGTACTCGAACGACATCCGCGAGCTGGCGCAAAGCCTGCTGCGCAATCCCGTCGAGATCGAGGTCGCCCGCCGCAACATGGCGGTCGAGGCGGTCGAACAGCGCATTTATCGCGTGCGCAAGGAAGAGAAGCGCGCGCTGTTGTCGCATCTGGTCAAGGAGGGCGATTGGTCGCAGGTGCTCGTGTTCACGCGGACGAAGCACGGCGCGAACCGCCTCACCAAGCAGCTCATGCAGGACGGCATCGAAGCGGCGGCGATTCACGGCAACAAGAGCCAGAACGCGCGCACGCAGGCGCTCGCCGACTTCAAGGGATTTCGCATTCGCGTGCTGGTGGCGACCGAAGTGGCGTCACGCGGCCTGGACATCAAGGAGCTGCCGCACGTGGTCAATTTCGAGTTGCCGAACGTGCCGGAGGATTACGTGCATCGCATCGGCCGCACGGGACGCGCGGGCGCGACCGGTATCGCGGTATCGCTCGTATCCGCCGATGAGCAGGGCTTGTTGAAGGACATCGAGAAGGTGCTGCGCAAGCAGATTCCAGTCGCGCCGACGCCGGCCTTCGCGCCTGCGCCGCCGCCGATGCCCGAGCACGACGAGCGGCATCGCGATCCGCGCGCCGCGGCTCACCCACGCCGCTCGAACCGGTCGCAGCAGTCGCGCTCACACGCGCAGCCGGCGCACCCCGGACAGCGCGGCAACTCGGAACCGCGCGCCGACGTGGGCCGTCGCCCAGCGAATCAACACGGACATCCGCAACAAAAGGCACACGGCACGCCCGGGCAGAGAGGCGCTGGAACTCCCCCGACCGGTCAACAGCGGCGTCGACGTCGTCGTCGTAATGGCGGTGAGCGGCATTCGCCGAGCGGGTCGTAACGACCGCACGCGGAACGTGCGCGCGGCAACCGAAATGCCGCGCCCAGGCAGGCCTAGAACCAGTAATCCTTCACGCATCGACCATCGCGCGGTAGATCCTCGAACGATTCGAAGCCGTCGAAATGGTCGATGGGGATGTCCGCCACGGCCTCTGGCGCGGCGAGCCGCAGATTGACGGCGATCCGGCGACGGCCCTGCTCGTCCAGCTGCAGCGCACGCCAGAACACGATGCAGCCGCACGTGGCACAGAAGTTAAACGTGAGGCTCTTCCCGCGGCGGAAGGCGGTCGTCGGTCCGATGATCCGGATGCCTTCGTTCTCGTAGTCATACCCCCAGAGCACGCCATACCGTCGGCACGCCGTGCAATTGCACGCCGTCGCCCCGTCGGGGTGGCCGACGAACGTCCAGCGAACGGAGCCACAGAGACAGGCGCCTTCGATCATCTCGTTCATGCCGGCAATCACCTGCGCTGCACGTTCAGGGGGAGACGCAAGCCCTCACTGCGGGAACATGGTGACGGCTTGTATCGTGTTCGCCGAATCGGGCGGTATCTCGCCGCGTGCTTGGGCTTCGGCCCGTGCGCGTTGCTGCCGCGCGGCGAGCTCCTGCATTTTCAGCTCTTGCTGCTGCTGCCGTTCGAGCTGCTCATACTGGGCCGACGTCAATAGGCCGCTGACGGCGGCGCGGATGCGCTGATGGGTTTGCGCCGTGCGTTCCACCCATTCCTCGGCTCGCCGCGCCTGTGCCATCGCGTCGGGACGACCCGGCGCCGCGTAGGCGCGCATCGCGCCCATGGTGTCGAACTGCTGCTTCTGCTCGCGTGCGATCGCCTCGACGAGCGGCTTGATCTGGTCCTGGCGCAGCGGCTCATCGCCGCTCGACAGCGCCTGTCGCAGTTGCGTGACCTGCGAGCGCGCCCACCCGTTCTGCTGATACTGCTGCCAGTCGCTGAATTTCGAGCCGAGAACGGCGGCGATCTCGGACTCGTTGTTGCGGCGCTGCTCCTCGAACACGCGGCGGCGCTCGATCATCTCGGCTTCGCTCGGGGGCTCGTTGCTGAAATCGGCCAACATCGGGCGGTGCTCCTGGTTGCGAAGCGATTGCTCCGTGAGTACGTCCAGGAGTCGATCGGATTCTTCCTGCGACAGTCCGAGCAGCGGCGCGAGATCGGCATATTGCTGCTGCATGTTGAACTTGAGCTGGGCCCGCATCAGCTCGCGAAATTCGGGATCCTTGAGCATGCGCTGTTGTTGCTCGTGAGATTCGAGCATGCGCTGACGCATCTGCGGATCCATCGGGCGTCCCATGGGGACCACGCTGAACGTCGCTCCGCCTGCCAGGACGGCTTCGGCCTTCGCGGATGCGGGTGTCGGCGGGGGCGTCGATGCGGCGGGCGCAGCGTCGACGCTCATCGACTCCGCGGCCGGATCAATCGGCGGTGCAGCCGCGGGCGGTTGCTCGAGCTGCGCGATGCGCGTCTGCAGCGCGGCTGTTTGCTCGCGCTCCGCGCGCAGCTCCCGCCAGAGATAGGTCGAAGCGCTGGCCGATGCCACCGCCACGGTCGTCAACGCAATGATCCACTTGCCCATGACGAGATCCTCGATTTGGAGAATCAGTCCCGCTTCGCGATTTCCCTACGAACGTCGCGCAATTTCAGTTTCACGGCAGCCGCGTTCTCGCTGCCCATGCGTAACAACAGCTTCTGGCCCGACGAGCGCGATTCCAGGCTCGGATCGGCGAACTCGTAGAACACGCCGGGCTGCACGAGCTTGATCGGCCCTTCGACCTCGGGCGTCTCGAGCAGATGGTCGATGACTTCGATCAGGCGATTGTTGAAATAGCCTTCCGGATAGCCGAGATCGACGTAGGCCTGCTGGAACAGCGGATAAAACCGTTTGTACAACGCGACGAGCTGGCCCGTGTCCGTCGTCGTCGCGAGCTGCACGAGCGCCTTGTAGCGCGCGTAGTTCTGCGGATCCAGTGTGACTTCGTTCGCCCCGGACGTCGTGAGCTCGCCGCCGAGCGGCTTAACCGGCCACATCTGCACGGCGGTCTTCTTGCGCGGCAGATTGTCGATCGTGACGACGAAGTGCTTCACGATGTCGCGCGGCACGAGGTAGCGGTCGAGCGCGTTGCCGAACACCTGAGACAGCGATTGCTGCACGGTCGCGTCGCTCTCGGCCAGTGGCGGCAGCGACTCCGCGGGCGCGGCGTCGATCGGGTGGTGTTCCGTTGGTTGCTGCGTGGCTTGGGGTGGCGGTGCTTCGGCCATGGTCGGCGGTGCCGCGGCCTCTTCTTTATGCCGCTTGCCGTAATACAACGCACCCCCCAGCGCCACGATGACCGCGACCGGGATCGCGTAGTACAGCCACTTCTTTTGATCCTCGTCCACGGCCTCGCTCCTAACGCTGGCGGCACTCACCCCCGACCCTCGCCCCCGCGACGCGGAGGGAGGGGCAGCGGGTGCGCATCCGTGCGCTCCGCTGCGTTCGGGCCTGCGGCCCGGGGTTCGATGCGGCCGTTTTCACTTGGGCTTTTGAAACTTCAGCACGAAATTGTCCGCCTCGCCGATCGCGAGGTACTTCGCACGATCCTGCTCGCCGAGCGTGAGCGTCGGCGGCAGCGTCCACACGCCCTTCGGCCAATCCTTCGTGTCCTTGGGGTTCGCGAGAATTTCGGAGCTGCCGAGCAGCTTGAAGCCTGCCTTCTCGGCGAGCTGCACGGTGTAGTCCTGACGAACGTAGCCGTTCGCGGCCTTCGGATCCTGCGGTGTCTTGTCGCTGGCGCGATGCTCCTCGACGCCGAGAATGCCGCCCGGCTTCAGAGCCTTGAAGAACGACGCGAACATCTCGTCCGCCGTGCCCGCCGCCATCCAGTTATGGACGTTGCGGAACGTGAGCACGAGGTCTGCGGAGCCCGGAGGAGCGATGTCGCCGCCGGTCTGCGTGATCTTGACGTTGCCGTACACCGCGGCGTTCGCGTCGAGCTTTTGCTTCCAGGCGTCGGCCTGGCGCGGCGAGACGACGGTGTAGTAGGTGCCCTGGTCCTTCAGATACGGGGCCAGAATCTCGGTCCAGTAGCCGCCGCCCGGCGAGACTTCGACGACGGTCATGTTCGGCTTGATGCCGAAGAATTCGAGTTCTTCCTGCGGCTTACGCGCCTTGTCGCGCTCGACGAAGTTCGCCGAGCGATGTGACGCCGCAATGGCTTTCGCGAGCGCTTCGTCCTTGGCCTCGGCTGCGAACAATGGCGCCAGCAATACGGAGCTGGCGAGAACGAGTGTGCTCAATCGCATGTGATTCCCCAGATTTATTCGTTGGTCATTTCAGCTAGGCGGACGTCGGACTGTACCAGAGCCCCACGGACCCCAGAACCGCCGCGGTCCGGCTAGAGGGACCGCGCATCGAGCGCTTCGTTCCGCCGCTCAACTCGCCATGCCGCGGCCCCACTTCCCGCGCGGACTGAAGGTGTGCGCGCGCCGCAAATTGCGCAAGTCGGAGCGGCTGCGAGACGCGTGCGATAAGGCCGACCCTGAATTTTCTACGCGCCTGCCGGGATGTGGCGCCGCACGTACAGCGCGATACGAATTTTGCTGACGCGAAATCTTCGACAGATTTCCCAATTGTCGCCAGATCGCGTCGCTAAGCGCGCGGGACTGCTCGCATTTTCGCGCAGTGTCGCGCGGCTCGGACACTTATCAGCCGCGACGACGATTGTGTTTACTTCGCCTCGCCTCGCGGAGTTCCCGCAGTTGCTCGCGTCGCGACGTTCGATACGTCCGACGAGCCGGCTCAGGGCGGAGTCAGGCACGGCAGCAGCGCGACGGTCGATACCGTCAACTCAGATGCGCGATCAAGAGCGCGGAGCGAAGGCACGCTTCGGCGTCGGTGACGCCGGAAATTCTAGTGTTTTGCTAAGGGCAAACCCGTCGTGAGACGGGGACGCAAAGCCACCGGTCCCGCACGACGTGCGGGATGGCGGGGTTGCCGGAACACTCCTGGCCGAGTGCGTTGTGCGCAGAGCGCGCGACCGCTTGCCGCGGATCTCGTTCGCGTGCGCGCGTCCCCCTGCTCCACGATCGCAGGGCGAGCCCTAGAGGTTCGCTCAATGTTCATCGTGACGCGCATGCTCGCAGCGGGCGTGACAAAGAAAATCGCAATCGTTGCTACTGCACTCCTGGGGATGGGCGCCGCTTCGATCGCCAGCGCCCAGGATCGATATCCCATCATCTCGGGGACACCGAAGACGTCGGTCGCGGTGGGCGCGTACTACTACTTCGACGCGGAAGCGCGCGATCCGGACGGCAAGCGCATCGTCTTCTCCATCAAGAACAAGCCGTCGTGGGCGACGTTCAACGGCAGCACGGGCGAGCTCAAGGGCACGGCGAAGCCGGCGGGCACATACTCGAACATCGTGATCTCCGCCTGGGATGGGCGCCTCACGACGTCACTGCCCGCGTTCTCCATCAGAGTGACGTCCTCGGGTACGACGACCACCACGGATCGCCCGCCGACGATTTCGGGTACGCCCGCGACGTCGGTGACCGCCGGCTCGAGCTACAGCTTCACGCCGACCGCCGCCGATCCGGAACGCCGCACGCTCGGCTTTTCGATCGCGAATCGTCCGGCATGGGCATCGTTCAACACGTCGACGGGACGCCTGTCGGGCACGCCGACGAACAGCCATGTGGGCACGTACTCCAACGTCCGGATTTCGGTGAGCGATGGCAAGAACACGGTGTCGCTGCCGACGTTCGCGATCACCGTGCGGTCGAACGCGACGACGCCGCCGCCCTCGACCGGTGCCGCGACGCTCAGCTGGACGCCGCCGACCCGGAACAGCGACGGCTCGACGCTCACGAACCTTGCGGGCTATCGGATCTACTACGGCACGAGCGCGAGTGCGCTCACGCAGACGATCAACGTCGCCTCGGCGGGCATCTCCTCGTACGTCGTCTCGAACCTGTCCCGCGGCACGTACTACTTCGCGATCAGTGCGTACAACAGTGCGGGCGGAGAAAGCGCACGCTCGTCGACCGTGACGAAGGTGATCCAGTGATCTGAGGCGAGTCTTCGGCGACTCGCGGCGAGGGGCGCGCACGGGGTGCGCGCCCCTTTTTCATTGCGCCTCGTTCGTACGCGTACGCAGCGCCAACCAGCTCACGATCGTCTCGCTGACGACCCGCGCGGCATCCTGCTGCACGAAATGGCCGGCTCCCGGCAGAGTCATGATCGTCAAATCCCGCTCGACCCACTCCCAGGTGCCGTTCAACGCACCGGGCAGTAGTGCCTGATCGTCGAGGCCGTGAATGATGAGCACCGGTGCCTTCACCTTCGGAAACGTCGCCAGCGCGGCAGGCGGTGGTGCGTCGGGCCGCGGGTAGTTCGCCTTGTAGTAGTTCAGCATCGCCGCGAAATCGGACCGCTCGAAGGCTTCGACGTATCGTGCGCGAACTTCCGGATCGGTGACCCAGCCCGCCAAGCCGTCCGCGGACAGCGCGAGGTGAGCGTCGGGCTTCTGAAAGTCGAAGGCGTAGGCGCTGTGCTGCCTTTGCTGCGGATTCGTGGCGATCTCGCGCGCGATGCCGGCGGGATGCGGCAGGTTGCAGATGATCAACTGCTGTACGAGGTCGGGCCGCCGCATCGCGACGTTCCAGGCGACGGAGCCACCCCAATCGTGCCCGATGACGATCGCCCGCTCGGCGTGCTCGGCCGCGATGACGGCGGCGATGTCGCCGACGAGCAGCCGCATCGAGTAGTTGTCGACGCCGGCCGGCCGATCGGACAAGTTGTAGCCGCGCTGATCGACGGCCGCGACTCGATAACCGGCCGCGACGAGCGCCTGCATCTGATCGCGCCACGTGTACCAGAAGTCCGGGAAGCCGTGGATCAGGACGGCGAGCGGTCCGCTGCCGAGCGCCGCGTAATGAATCTTCACGCCGTTGGCGTCGGCGTAGCGGTGATCCACTTTATTCCAGATGTCCTGCGGCATGGCGCGACTCTCCAAACGAAGTGACTGGCGACAGCAATCCCGAAGGCAACAGCCGCGCCGCCCGCCCCAGCGAGCGGGAGAGGTGAGCAGCGCTCATCGCGTTCCTCGGCCGAGCATCGGATCGGCGATACTCCCGCCGTTACACCACGAAAAAAAACATGTTCGGTTCTTTCGATCTGGTGCTCGTCTTGATCGCCGCCTTCGGCGCGGGCCTCGTCGACGCGATGGTCGGCGGTGGCGGTCTCATTCAACTGCCGGCGCTGTTCGGTGTCTATCCGAATACCGCGCCGCCCATCCTGCTCGGCACGAGCAAGTTCGCCGGGTTCTTCGGCACGTCGAGTGCCGTGCTCCGGTTTGCGGGAAAAATCGCGATTCCATGGCGCGCGCTACTGCCGCTCGGCGTCGTCGTCCTGATCACGGGCGGCCTTGGGGCGCTCACGGCGACCTTGGTGCCGCCGGCTGTGTTTCGTCCGCTCGTGCCGATCCTGCTCGTCGCGGTACTCATCTATCTGCTGCGCCGCAAGGATCTCGGCGGTGACCATGCGCCGCGCGCATTCAGCGGGCGCCACCACGTGCTCGGCGCGATCGTCATCGCCGCGATCGGCTTTTACGACGGCTTCTTCGGTCCCGGCACGGGCAGCTTCCTGATGTTCGTGTTCGTGCGCATCTACGGCTTCGATTTCCTGCATGCCGCCGCGAGCGCCCGCGTGCTCAATGTCGCGACGAACGGCGCCGCGCTCGTGTATTTCGGGATCAACGGCTACGTGTTGTGGCAGGTCGGGCTCGGCATGGCGATCTGCAATATCGCGGGCGCGATCGTCGGCGCGCGCTTGGCGCTGCGCGGCGGCAGCGCCTTCGTGCGCAAGGTGTTCATCGCCGTCGTGACGCTGCTGATCTTGCGAACCGCGTGGGTCGCTATCGCGACGTGAGCCGCGCGTACAGCGCCACGAACAACGCCGCCGCCTGCTCGAGATTGCTCTGCCAGTCATTCGCGGCGGCATGATCGGCGCCGTCGGTCACGAACTTCACGGCGTTGAAGGCGCAGCCTTCGAGCCGGCACACCTTGGCGAGCGCGTACGCCTCCATGTCGAGCACGTCGCACTCGTGCGGGCAGGCGGCGGTCACGAACGAATCACCGCTGCCGCACACGCCGTGCTCGAGGTGCGCGAAAATCGGTGCGACGGCCAGGCGCGGCGGCATGTCCTCGAATGGTGTCGTACCGAGCGGCACGCCGAGCCCGGTGACGTCCATGTCGCGCTGAATGAACGCGGTGCATTCGATCAGCGCGCCGGTCGAACGCCGTTGACTGCCGGCCGTGCCGAAGTTGATCACGTGCGGCAGCGGCAATCCGCTACACCGATATTCCGTCAGGCGCCGCGTGAGCGCATGCGCAGCATTCACCTTGCCGACGCCCGTATAGAGCACCGACACGCCCGTGCGCTCGAAAGCACCTTGGCTTTCGAGAGGCAGCGCCATGACGACGAGGAAGGGAGGCATGCGCGCGAAAGTAACACTTCGCCATGCGCCCGTGTGCTTGCGCGACCGCGCGGACGCGGCGTAGCGTTGCCTTTCCATTCCTCATGCAAGGAGCCGTCATGTCGCTCAAGGGCAAAACGCTTTTCATCAGCGGCGCATCCCGCGGAATCGGGCTCGCGATCGCGCTGCGCGCCGCGCGTGACGGTGCGAACGTCGCTATCGCCGCGAAGAGCGACAAGCCGCACCCGAAGCTGCCCGGCACGATTCACACGGCGGCGGCCGAGATCGAAGCCGCGGGCGGCAGGGCGCTCGCGATGCAGGTCGACATTCGCGACGAGAACATGGTCGCGGAGGCGGCGAAACGTTGCGCGGATCACTTCGGCGGCATCGACATCCTCGTGAACAATGCGAGCGCGATCTCGCTCACCGGCACGCTCGAAACCCAGATGAAGCGGTTCGACCTCATGTTCGGCGTGAACGTGCGCGGGACGTTCGTGTGCTCGCAGGCATGCATCCCGTATCTGAAGGACGCCGCGAAGGCGGGCCGCAATCCGCACATCCTCAATCTCTCGCCGCCGCTCAACATGCAGGCGAAGTGGTTCGCGCCGCACGTCGCTTACACGATGGCGAAGTACGGCATGAGCATGTGCGTGCTCGGCATGGCGCAGGAGTTGAAGCTCGACGGCATCGCCGTGAACGCGCTGTGGCCGCGCACGATCATCGCCACGGCCGCGCTGAACGTCATCGCGATGGCCGACCCGAAGCTCGGCCGCAAGCCGGAGATCATGGCGGACGCGGCGCATGCGGTGCTCACGCGCGATGCCAGGGAATGCACCGGCAATTTCTTCATCGACGACGAAGTGCTCGCCGCGGCCGGAGTGACGGATCTGGATCAGTACGCGATGACGCCGGGGAACAGGAATTTCATTCCGGATTTTTTTGTGGACTAGAAAGGAAGCCGGCGATCTTCTCGCGAAGACCGCCGGCTTGGGTCGTGAGTCAGAAGGAGCGCGAGCTCGTCGCGCTCCTCACCCTTGGCTCCTGTTCCTACGGCAGCGGCGGGGTCACGGATTCTTCACGGTGGCCGAGCACACGACCATACGCGCGAAGTCACCGATGTCGATGAAGCGCTGGAAGGTCAAGCCCAACGCGACGTGCGCCGCGCACTCCACGAACTGGCCCCGATTGTTGCTGTCGGCGGCACATTGCTCGATCTGCGTCGAGATGATGTCGCCGACCGGCGTGATGTTCGGCACCTTCGTGTCGCACTTGCCGATCTTCAGCGTCTCGATCGGCCAGCCGATGTCCTTGAACAGCTGCCCCGTCAGATCGACGTTCGTGGCTGCCTGCAACGTCGCCGTGATCGACGGCTCCATCAACAGGTTCGGACTCGCGCTGATGTCGAAATGCGAGCCCGTCGAGCCGGGCGCGACGGCGCTCGGCGCGTAGAGCTTCACGCGCTTCTTGTCGTCGGCACCAGCCAGACGCTTCTTGTCGATGGACCACGCGACGGTGACACCAGGCAGATTCTGCTTGATGCGAGCCCCGACATCCTGCGAGACGAGCAAGCCCGGAATCGTGACGGTCGAGTCCGTGCCGCCCATCGCGAGGACGCCCGGCGCATTGTTCGCGACCAGGACGGCTTTTGCGCCCGCGGCCTGTGCGATCGCTGCCTTGACGACGAAGCCGCACACGCCGCGATCGACGAGCGCGATCTTGCCGGCGACGTTCGATGTGATCGCCGTGCAGCCGGTCGTCGTGCCGTCAGCGGACACGCCGAGCACCACTTCGCCGTTGAAGTTCGCCGCGCTCGCCGGAGGCCCGAAGCTCGCCGTGCCCGTGGCCACTTCACCCGCGATCGATGCCGGTGCGGAGATGCGCAGTGCCTCGTGAGGTCCGAGGAACAGCGGCGCCGACTTCGTCACCTGTCCGCCCGCCCACACGACGTGATCGGTGTTGATCGCGGACTGGACGATTTGCGCCGGCGTGAGCTGGTCCCACGTCTTGTTCAGCTGGTTGTCCAGCGTGTTGCGCATGTAGATGTCCGGATACGGATAGTCCGGATACGCGGGCGGCAGACCGTTCGTTTCGCTGATGAAGTTGGCAAAGCCCAGGCCGTGCGCGACTTCGTGCATGAACGTGTTCAGGAAGTCGATCGTGCCGGAGGGCGCGTTGTTGTCGAGGCCGTAGTACCAGGTCGATCCCGGAATGCAGTTCGGCGTGCCGATGCCGCCGTTGAACTGCGCCACGATGTCGGCGCCGACGTAGCCGGCTTCCGGTCCCAGGTCGCCGGGAGCGAGGTCTTGCCCCGCGAGCGCATTCGCCAGCGCGACGCCGTACCACGTGTCCCGCTTCGGCGCGTTGGGGAAGTTCGCGAAGATCTGAATGGCGCCCGCTTGCGCGAGCACGTTGCCGGCGCACTGCGCGGGCGGGAACGCGCTGAACGAGCCGACGACGTGGATCGTCACCTTGCTCTTCAGGACCGAGCCCCACAGATCCAGTGCGCGCTGATACGCGGCGAGACGCTGCGCGCCGATCGTCGTGCCTGGGTTGCCGCCGACCGGCGCCGCAGGCGTCGGATCGTTGAAGCCGACATTCGGCGGGTCGATGTTGATGATTTCCATTTTGGCGGCGGAGGCAATCTGTGCCGAGCACAGCAGGCCGCCGAGCGCGAGCGCCCGAAGTACGTTCGTGTTGTTCATGTTACTGCTCCTGCGCCGGCGCGACGGACGAAGTCTCCGAGTGCACCGTCCGGGTCTTGCCTTGTTCGTCGGTCACCACCGTCACGAGCGAGAGGGAATCCTGCGGCAGCTTCACTGACAGCATGCCGTTCGGATGGCGCTGGACGGATTTCACCTCGGGAAGGAGATCGGTCGGAGCCGCGGCCTGGGCGGAGCGGGCGGCGCGGGCAGTTTGCTGTGTGGCGCGCACAGCCTGTTCTGCTTGGATCAATGCGAGCAGCTCTTCCTGAGTCGGTGCACGCACTTCGCCGGTTTCGGGATCGACAACGACGCGCATCGAACTCGCGTCCTTGTTGGAAGTCGGCTTCACTGCCGATTCCTCAGCAAACACAGAAGCGGCACACAGGGTGCCCGCCATCGCGACCAGCGCGACGGCACGAGCTGCAGGTTTCATGAGTAACTCCCTTCTTAGTTAAAGTTCGAATCCCCCCACAGCGCCCCGCGATGCCGCGAGCGAGCGGACATTAGAGTCGCAAGGAGCCAGCGGGCGAGCCGGCGCCGCGCTTTCCCGTGGGAAGTACCGTCATTCGCAGGCTCGGGTCGAGAATAGGCACGTTGCAGCAATCCTTGCCATACGGCCTTGTCGGCGTTGTTTTTTTGTATACAGGCAGCGTGAATGCACGAATGGCGAGGGGCTCTGCGCCGCAGGGATTTCCGAGCCGCCAGAGGCGAGGCAGCCGTGGCAAAGTTACAGGCTCGTAGTCGAATCAACAGATTGATGATGCTCTTGAGCCTGCTCATGAGCTCGGGGATGACGACAATGACCGCATCAGCATGGTCTACGCTCGATGGCACCGCGCCTCTGGTCATTGCACATCGCGGCGCCTCTGGATACAGGCCCGAGCACACGCTCGCCGCCTATGCGCTGGCGATCGAATACGGTGCGGATTTCATCGAGCCCGATCTGGTCGCGACGAAGGACGGCCATTTGATCGTCCGGCACGAGCCGCTGCTCGATGCGACGACCGATATCGCGCGTCGGCCCGAGTTCGCCGGGCGGAAAACGACGAAGCACCTCGACGGCAAGCCCGTGACGGGGTTCTTCGCGAGCGATTTCACGCTCGCGGAGATCAAGCAGCTGCGCGCGATCCAGCCGAACGCGGCACGCTCGAAGGAATTCGATGGCCAATATGAAATCCCCACGTTCGAGGAGGTGCTCGATCTGGTCGCGCAGGCATCACAACAGCAGGGCCGCACGATCGGCATCTACCCCGAAACGAAGCATCCAGCGTTTCATCTGACGATCGGAGTACCGCTGGAAGACCGGTTGCTCACGGCGCTGCGCCGGCGGGGTCTCGATCATGCCGACGCGCCGGTTTTCATTCAGTCGTTCGAAAGCGCCAACCTGCAGTACCTGCGCGGCGCGACGAAAGTGAGACTCGTGCAGCTGCTCGCGGACGACGTGGTGCAATACGACTCGACCGGCGCGCGCGTCGCGGCCGTACGGCCGCTGCACTTCGGCGATCCTCGCGGCACCGTGCTCGCGCGCAATCTCGCGGACATCGCGAAATACGCCGATGCGGTCGGGCCGTGGAAGCGCCATGTCCTGCGCGATGTCGGCGGAGCGAAGTTGCTGCCGACGAACTTGATCGAGCGCGCGCATGCGGTCGGCTTGCGCGTGCATGCGTATACGTTCCGCAATGAGCCGGCGACGCTCGCGCGCGAATACGATAAAGACCCGCTGCGCGAATATCGTCAGTTCTTCGCGCTCGGGGTCGACGGCGTATTCAGCGACTTCCCTGACACCGCCCTGTCGGCGCGTGCTTCGATGAGCCCTTGAAGCTCGGCCCAATCGCGGACCCAGCAGCACACGTGATCGTAGGCCGCGAGCGTGATCTGGCGCGCCGCCGGGAAGCGCGCGAAATAGGCGCGCGTCGTCGCGAGGGGCACGACCGTATCGCCGCCGCCTTGCAGATGAGTCTCCTGCCATGCGTGAGCGAGCGTGCTGCGCGCCGGATTCAGCGAGCCGCCGAGCAGATAGCCGTGATGCCGCGTCCATGCGTCGGTGTCGAGATTCGCGGCGATCGTGACGACGGCGATGACGTTGGACAAGCGTTCGGCGATCAGCACGGCAAGCGTACCGCCACCGCTGTAGCCGACGAGGCGAACGCGCGCGGCGTTCGCGTCACGCAGCCGTTGCTCGATCGCGTGCACCATGCTGTCGACGACGGCCCGGGAGTAGCGCTCGAGTGTCCAGGTGCGCCACGAACACTCGGGGTCCAGCAGCTCGTGATAACACGGCCGCGTGACGTACAGCGCCGCGCCGCTCGATCGCAGCATCAGATCGAACGCGAGCGGATCGAGAGAAGTCGGGTCGCTCATCCTGGGGCGGCCGTCACCCTCGAGGAACACCGTCCAGGTCGAATCCTCCGAAGCGGCCTGCCTCGCGTACACGACGTGGCGAAAACTCGTGCCGCGAACGATGTCTCGCGTCAGTCCCGCTCGCTCGGCCGCGCGATCGATGCGCTGCGCGGGCGAGGCGCAGCCGCACGCGGATGCGAGCGCGCAAAGGATGAAAAAGGCTCGAAGCAAGCGGAGCGTCCTGGCGGATGGCGTCCGCTCTACTATCGGCCATCGGCGCGGATCCGGCCAGCGGCTGCACTTTCGGCCGCTGTCGCCGGTGCTAGACGCTCGCTCTAATGCGGCGCATAACCGCAATAACATTCGACAGGCGTTGTTTCGGCGCGGTCACGACCGCGCGTCGGTTATGTCGAACGACTCTCGATCCATCCCCCGCGCCTGCTGCGATGAGGTGATCTCTCGATGACTGTGTTTGTTCGTCCCGCCACGAGCCGGTGGCTCATCGTCCTCGCGCCGGCGTTGCTCGTCGTCGCGTCGGCCGCGACCCATGAGAGCGATCGTAAGGCCGCGGCGGCGGGCATGGTGAAGCGCGCGGATCTCGAGATCGTCGACTGTCTGTTGCCCGGGCAAGTGCGGCAGCTCGGCAACGCGAGCTATCTCACCCAGCGCCGTCCCGTCCGCACGACGGTCTCCGAATGCTCGATTCGCGGCGGCGAATACGTTGCCTTCGATCGCGCCGATCTCGCGTCCGCGCTGCGTATCTGGATGCAGGCGGCGGAGGGCGGCGATGTCGAGGCGCAGACGAACGTCGGCGAGATCTACGAGCGCGGCCTGGGTGTTGCGCCCGATCACGTCGCGGCTGCCCACTGGTATCAAAAGGCGGCGGACAAAGGCTACGGGCGCGCCCTGTTCAATCTCGGCACGCTGTACGAGCAGGGACTCGGCGTGCCGAAGGACACGTTCAAGGCGTTGAATCTGTATCGTCAGGCGTGGGGTGTCCCTGAAGACAATCTCATCTTCGCGTCGGCTGCGCAGCGCGAGCAGGACGCACTGCGTCAAGAGCTCGAGGCGACGATCGCGGAGCGCGACGCGCAGCTGGGACTGCTGCACAAGCAGCTCACGGACCTGCAGGATCAGCTCGCGAAGCGGCCGACCTCGCAGCCCAGGGCGGATGCGGAGAGCTCGAAAGAAATCGATGCGCTCAAGAAATGGATCGCGCAGCTCGAAAGCGAGCGCCGCAAGAGCAGCGATCGCCTGGCGGCGCTGCCGCGCACGCGCACGCCGAGCGGCCAGCTGGAACTCGTGCAAGTGCCGCCGACCGCCGACGAGCGCACGCTCGCCGGCATGAACTTCGGCCGCTACTACGCGATCGTGATCGGCAATCAGGATTACCAGACGATCGAGGACTTGCAGACACCGCGCTACGACGCCGCGCGTGCCACGCGCATTCTGGCGGACAAGTACGGCTTCATCGTGCAGCTGCTCGAGGACGCGAACGACGTCACGATGCTCAAGGCGATCAACGATCTGAACGCCGTGCTGAAGCCCGAGGACAATGTGTTGATCTACTACGCCGGCCATGGCGCGCGGCTGCCGAGCGCGCGCGGCGAGAACGGCTACTGGCTCCCGGTGAACGCCGAGGCGCCGCCGAAGGATACGTACTGGGTGCCGAACGAACAGATCACCGGTCACCTGGGCCGCCTCGTCGCGAAGCGCGTGCTCGTCGTGGCTGATTCTTGTTATGCCGGCTTGTTGTCGAACGATCCGAGCTATTTGTTCTTGAGCGATACAGTCGCGTATTCGCAGGACTACATCAAATACAAGCTGCCGAAGCGGGCGCGGTTGTTGTTGTCATCGGGCGGCGATCGGCCGGTGCTCGACGAGGGCAGCGGCGGCAATTCGGTGTTCGCGCGCGCGTTCCTGGATGCGCTCGAGTCGAACACGGGAATCCTGTCGACACCGGAGCTCTACACGAGGATCAACAAGCGCGTCGAAGCGGCGGCCGCGCGCAACAAGTTCGTACAGAAGCCGGAGTTCAAGTCGATCAAGGGCGCCGGGCACGAGGTGGGAGATTTCTTTTTCGTGCCGCGCTCGCAACGAGCGGCATCACGCTGAGAGCCGGCGCCATTACCTTTACCGACGCAACCCGGCCCCATGTGACTCATCCCCACTCACTGTGACTCACCCCCACCCCCACCCTCCCCCGCTTCGCAGGGGAGGGGGTCAGAGCAAGTCCGGGCCTCGCGCGATGTCCCACGCGCGCGCCGCGATGTCCTGATACGCCTGCTTCGCTTCCGCCATCCGGGCATCGACGCCCTGACCGTCGATCGCGCGCTTGTACACGCCCGCGAGAATCGCGGCGGAGCGAAACAGCGAGAAGACGATGAAGAACTTCCAATGAGGGATGTCAGGACGCCCGGTGCGACGGCGATACGCCTCCAGGAACTCGGCCTCAGACGGAATCCCAAGCGCCTGCAAGTCGAGCTCCTTGAACCCGCGGCCGCCCGCGCTCGGCGAGTGATACGCGCTGCAACAGTAAGCGAGATCGCCGAGCGGATGACCGATCGTCGATAGCTCCCAATCGAGCACCGCGACGACGCGCGACTCGGTCGGGTGATACAGCAAGTTGCCAATTCGATAGTCGCCGTGCGCGATCGTCGCCTCGTCCTGCGCCGGCTGATGCGCGGGCAACCATTCCATGAGCGCGTTCATCGCCGGCGTGTCCTCGACGCACGAAGCCACGTACTGCTTCGACCAGCGCGCCACCTGCCGCGCGACATAGCCCGTCGGCTTGCCGAAATCGGCGAGACCGACGGCCTCGTAGTCGACGCTGTGCAGCTTGGCCAGCACGTCGTTCATGGCGTCGTACATCTCGGCTCGCTGCTGCGCCGTGCAGCCGGGTAGCAGGCGATCCGTGTACACCCGGCCTTCGACGTAATCCATGACATAGAACATCGTGCCGATGACGCTGTCGTCCGTGCAGAGCACGTGCACGTGCGGCACGGGCACGTCAGTGCTCTTCAGCGCATCGAGCACTTTGTATTCGCGATCGACCGCATGCGCCGAGGGCAGGAGCTGCCCCGGCGGTTTCTTGCGCAGCACGTACGCGCGATCGCGCGTCTGCAGATGAAACGTCGGATTCGAGAATCCTCCCTGGAACTGCCGCACGACCATTTCGCCGGTGAAGTCCGGCACGCGGCCCGCCAGATAGTTCGCGAGCGCCGCTTCATCGAACCGATGGTTGTCGAGCACCGGTACGAGGACCGCCGCGCCCGCGTTGTTTGCGCCACTCATGCGTGAGTCGGTCATCCGCGGCCGACGACACCGCCGCCGTCGATCACGATCGTCTGGCCGCTCATGAATGAGCCGCTCGGGCCCGCGAGAAATACCGCGGCGCCGGCGATTTCATCGGGCTCGCCAATGCGCCGCAACGGATACGCGCGCACGGTCTTGTCGTAGATCTCCTTGTTCTCCCACAGCGCCTTCGCGAAATCCGTGCGCACGAGGCCTGGTGCGATGCAGTTGACGCGAATGTTCTTCGGGCCCCACTCGACGCAGAGATTGCGCGCGAGCGCCATGTCGGCGGCCTTCGAAATGCCGTAGACGCCCAACTGCGGCGAGCCGAGCAGGCCCGCGATCGACGAGACGATGATGATCGAGCCGCCGCCGCGCTCGGCCATTTGCGGCAGCACCATGTTGCACAACCAGAAGTTGCTGCGCACGTTGCTGTTCATGATCTTGTCGTACGCATCGTCTGGCATGTCGAGCGACGGACCGAAGTAGGTATTGACGGCGGCGTTGCAGACGAGAATGTCGATGCCGCCCCATTTCTGGATCGCCGCATTGACGAGCCCCTGCAGATCCTCCTTGCGGCCGATGTTGCAGGCATGCGCGAATGCCTCGCCGCCGGCCGCGGTGATCTTGTTCACGACGACTTCGCACGCATCGAGCTTGCGGCTGGTCACGACGACCTTCGCGCCGTGCTCCGCCAGGCGCAGCGCAATCGCCTCGCCGATGCCGCGGCTCGAGCCCGTGACGACGGCGACCTTACCCTGCAAATCGAACAATGTTGAAACGGCCATGTGAGTGACTCCGTGGGTTACGCGTGCTTCGCCGGCCGGTACTTTTCCAGCTCCATCTTGCCGATCTGATTGCGATGCACCTCGTCCGGGCCGTCGACGATGCGCATCGTGCGCGCGCTGGCGGCGATGTGGCCGAGGCGGAAGTCCGTCGTGACGCCGGCGGCGCCGTGCGCCTGGATCGCCCAGTCGACGACGTAGTTCAGCATCGCCGGTGCCGCGACCTTGATCATCGCGATCTCGCGTCGCGCGGCCTTGTTGCCCAGGCGATCCATCTTGTCGGCGGCGTTCAACACGAGCAGACGGGCTTGATCGATCTGAATGCGGCAGTTCGCGATGCGCTCGAGCCAGATCGACTGATCCGCGATCGGTCTGCCGAACGCAACGCGCGACAGCAGGCGCTGACATGTCATCGCCAGCACGCGCTCGGCAACGCCGATGTTGCGCATGCAGTGATGAATGCGGCCCGGCCCGAGGCGCGCTTGCGCGATCTCGAAGCCGCGGCCTTCGCCGAGCAGGATGTTGCTCGCAGGCACGCGCACGTTGTCGAACACGATTTCCATGTGGCCGTGTGGCGCATCGTCGAAGCCGAACACGGGCAGCGGGCGAATCACTTCGACGCCCGGCGTATCCATCGGCACGAGAATTTGCGACTGCTGCTGATGTTTGGCGGCCGTCGGATCGGTCTTGCCCATCACGATCAGGATCTTGCAACGCACGTCGCCGGCGCCGGACGCGAACCACTTGCGGCCGTTGATGACGTAGTGGTCGCCGTCGCGCGTGATCTGGGTGGCAATGTTCGTCGCGTCCGAGGAGGCAACGGCAGGCTCCGTCATGCAGAACGCGGAGCGGATCTCGCCATTCAGCAGCGGCTTGAGCCAGCGCTCCTTGTTTTCCGGCGTCGCGTAGCGTTCGAGGATTTCCATATTGCCGGTGTCGGGCGCCGCGCAATTGAAGATCTCAGACGACCAGCTGATGGCGCCCATGATCTCGCACAGCGGCGCGTATTCGAGGTTCGTGAGACCCGCCCCGCGGTCGGAGTGCGGCAAGAACAAATTCCACAAGCCCGCGGCGCGCGCCTTTGGTTTCAGCTCTTCGACGAGAGGGATCGGCTCCCAGCGCTGCTTGCCTTCGCGCGATGCGATCAACTCGGCGACGGCTTGCTCATGCGGGTAAATGTGCTCGTCGAAAAAGGCTTGCAGGCGGGAGGCCAGGCTTCTGACCTTTTCGCTGTATTCGAACTGCATGGAAGAACTCCAAGACTTCGGCTTTTTTAATGCGGCGGCCGATCATACCAACGACGGCGAGCAGGCATGTGTCGAGTTCTATGTGCGCGGCGCTGAGCGCATGCAATGGCATGCGCGCGCGGCGCGGCATGCACGAATGTGATTCGTGGTCATCGATGTCGTGCATGAGCAGTGCGTGACGAGAGGCTCGAGCATGAGCGCGAGAGAGCGAGGGCATGGCGGCGTGCAGTGTCAACGGAAGCTGCCCACATCCTCGATGCGCATGGGGTCGTGGCGGATGATCATGCGCGCGTGCTCGCTCGTGATGTCGCGAGCCATGAGCGGAATGCGATGGTCGTCATCGGCACGGCGAGCGCAGGTGCGCAGCCATGACGCTGTCGCCAAACGTAAGCAGCGCGAGGCGGATGATTCACCACGGCACGGTCAGGAACCGCCTTCGTTCGTGAGCGTTACGAGACTGGCAATCTGAGTGGAGTCGATGATGAAAACTCGAGAGGGTTGGCGGCGGCATCTGCGCGAGCTCGTGGAGGCAAGGCTCGATCCGACGGTTTACGCCGTGCAGTGGGCGGATGATCCGCGGTGCCTGCAGCGGGGCGCAAGCCACCGCCGCGTCGGGGAATTCGCATCGCTACGCTCGCCGGTATGCCGCCTGTGGACGTCCGCGCCGCGTAAGTGGGTTTAGCTCGCGACGACGCCCGCAAGGCGGTGCCCGGACGCACCGGCTCTGGCCTTGAGTCCATGGATGGAGTATTTTGCGGCAAAGTCTCTTACAGGACTGCCGCCGTATGTTCCAGCCGCGCCCTGCCGACCCGGCCAGCTTCGACCCCGAGGAGCTCGGGGCCACGGCCCTGACCGCATTCTTCAATATCACCGCGGGTTGGGGTCTGACCGCCGAGGAAGAACGCACGCTGCTCGGCTCGCCCGCACGCTCCACGTTCTTCAAATGGAAGAGCGACAAGAGCGCGCGACTCTCCGCGGACACGCTCGAGCGCATCAGTTACATCATGGGCATCTACAAGGCCCTGCGCATTCTGCTGCCGACCGAGGAAGCGGCCAATCACTGGGTGAAAAAGCCCAACACCGCGCGCGGCTTCAACGGTAAGTCCGCCCTGGACCGAATGCTCGGCGGCCACGTCATCGATCTCGCCGACGTCCGCCGCTATCTCGATGCCGAGCGCGGCTGAGCCGCGCCAACGCAGGGAACGCACCTCGCATGACCACCCGTAGCGCCGCGCCGCCGGTCGTTCGGCTGCGCTGGCAGAAGATCTATCGCGTCGTCGCGGCGAAGCATCCGCCGATCAACGTATTCGAGAATGTCGTCGCCGCGCGGCAGATGGAAATGGCGTGGCACCTCGAGGGGCTGACGAACGATCGCCTGCGCGATGCAAGCGGTGTCGCGCCGCTCGTGCGGCCGGAAGATCGCGTACATGCGCCCGGCGCGAGCATCGTGATGGCGGCGTTCACTCACATCGGGCGGCCGAGCCGCTTCAGCGATGGCAGCTTCGGCGTGTATTACGCCGCGCGCACGCTCGAAACCGCTGTTCGCGAAACGGCGTTTCATCGCGCGCGCTTCCTTGCGGCGACGGCCGAGCCGCCGGGCGAGATCGACATGCGCGCGTATGTCGGCCGGCCGCTCAAGCCGTTCCGCGATGTGCGAGCCGCGAAATACGCGCCGCTGCATCAGCCGGAGGACTATGGCCCATCGCAGGCCTTCGCGAAGACGCACCGGGACAAAGGTGATTGGGGCATCGTCTACCGAAGTGTGCGTCACCCCGGGGGCGAGTGCCTTGCCGCGTTCAAGCCGCCGGCGGTGAGCATTCCGATTGCCGGCGCGGCGCTGGGCTACGTGTGGGACGGCCAGAAGATCGCGAAGGTATACGAGAAATCGGAAGTGTTGTTCGAGCTGGCGTAGGGCGCGGCTTCAGCGATACCGGCTGAGAATCTTCGCCAACGCCGCACTCCCGGGCGTCAGCCGCTCGTACGGGATCTGATTCAGCGGCTGCGCCGCCGTCCCGTTCAGGCGGTGAAAATCCGCACTCTGCTCATCGATATAGATGAGTCCCGTCACGTACTCGCCTTGCGCCTGCTTGTCCCGGATGTAATTGAACGCCCGGCCGCGATGCGTGGGGTCGTAGCTCGGATCGAGCTTGCGCAACAAGATGCGGCTGCCGTCGTGCATCGTCACCGGCATCGCCTCGCCCGCGGCGTAGTGCGTCGTGATCGTCCGCGCGGGCGGCACGAAATCCGCGTGCACCACTTCCTCATAGTGATCGCGCACGAACGCATAGCTCTTCGTCGAGCCTTCGTGGTCGTTGAACGTGACGCACGGCGACAGCACGTCGAGCAGCGCGAAGCCCGGATGACGCAAGCCGGCCTGCAGCAGCGGCACCAGCTGCTCCTTGTCGCCCGAGAAGCCGCGCGCGACGAATGAACATCCAAGCGTCAAGGCCGCGAGCACCGGATCGATCGGCGGCTGTACGTTCTCCTCGCCGCGCTTTGCTTTCGAGCCGATGTCCGCCGAGGCCGAGAACTGTCCCTTCGTGAGCCCGTAGACGCCGTTGTTCTCCAGCACGTACAGCATGTTCACGTTGCGCCGGATCGCATGCGCGAATTGACCGAGTCCGATCGACAATGTATCGCCGTCGCCCGACACGCCGAGGTAGTACAGATCTCGATTCGCGGCGTTCGCTCCCGTCGCGATCGACGGCATGCGCCCGTGCACGCCGTTGAAGCCGTGACCGCCGCTGTCGAAGTACGCGGTCGTCTTGGACGAGCAGCCGATGCCCGACAGCTTCACGAGCATCTCGGGCCGAATCGACAGGCCCCATACGGCCTCGATGATCGCGGCGGTGATCGAATCGTGCCCGCAGCCCGCGCATAGCGTCGACATCGCGCCTTCGTAGTCACGGCGCGTGAGCCCGAGCTCGTTGCGCGGCAGGCTCGGATGGGCAATCCGCGGTTTGGCGATGAAGCTCATACGGCCGACCTCACTGGAACCGCAGTTCCCAACCCTGCGAGCACGCCATCGACGACGACGCCCGCCGCCAGCGGCAGGCCCGCGTAATACAGGATCGAGCGCAGCTTCGCTTTCTCCACCGCGGTTTCGAGCGTCAGCAGGCTGCGCAGCTGCGCATCGCGATTCTGCTCGACGACGAAGACCGTCGTATGCGTCGCGAGAAAGTGTTCGACCTCCGCGCCGAAGGGGAAGGCCTTGATGCGCATGTAGTCGCATTGCAGGCCGCGCCGTCGCAACACATCGAGCGCTTCGCGCACCGCGCCGTCGCAGCTGCCGATCGTCACGATCGCGACGCTCGTACCCTGGCCGCGCGACTCGATTGCCGCTTTCGGCACGAGCTGCTTCGCCGTGTCGAACTTGCGCCGCAGTCGATCGAGCACGATCTGATACTCCGTCGGGTCCTCGGTATAGCCGCCGTACTGCGAATGGCCGGAGCCGCGCGTGAAGTAGGCGCCTTTTGGATGCACGCCGGGCAAGGTTCGATGGGGGATGCCGTCGCCATCCTGATCCAAGTAGCGCTGAAACTTGTCGAGCGCCGCCAGCTGCGCTTTCGTGAGCACCTTGCCGCGGTCGGGCCGGTACGCGTCGTCCCAACGCAGATCGGGGCACAGCCAGTCGTTCATGCCGATATCGAGGTCCGAAAGCACGAACACCGGCGTCTGCAAGCGCTCCGCCAGGTCGAATGCATTCGCCGCGAAGTAGAAGCATTCTTCCGGATCGCGGGGAAACAGCACGACATGTCGCGTGTCTCCGTGCGACGCATACGCGGCGAGCAGCACGTCGCCCTGCTGTGTGCGCGTCGGCATGCCGGTGGACGGGCCGACGCGCTGAATATCGAAGATGACGGCGGGAATCTCGGCGTAATACGCGAGCCCGATGAACTCGTTCATGAGCGAAAGGCCGGGCCCGCTCGTCGGTGTGAACGCGCGCGCGCCATTCCAGGACGCGCCGATCACGGCGCCGATCGCCGCGAGCTCGTCCTCCGCCTGCACGATGGCGTAGTTGCGCTCGCCCGTATCGCGATCGACCCGCCACTTCTGGCAGAAGCTCTTGAATGCATCCATCAGCGACGTCGACGGCGTGATCGGGTACCAGGCGCCGACGGTCGCTCCCGCGTACAGGCAGCCGAGCGCTGCCGCGGTGTTGCCGTCGAGCAAGACGTGATCGCGCGTTCGGTCCATGCGTGCGACGCGCAGCGCCAGCGGCGTCGCGAAGTGCTCCCTGGCGTAGTGGTAGCCCATTTCGAGCGCTGTCACGTTCGAGTCGAGCAGCGACTTCTTGTTCGAGTAGCTTTCTCCCAGGAGCGCGCGCATGACGTCGAGATCGATCTCGAACAGCGCCGCCAGGACACCCGCGTACATGATGTTCTTGAGCAGAATGCGCGCGCGCACGCCTTGGAATGTCTCGTTGCACATTCGGGCGAGCGGCACGCCGAGAATCGTGATGTCGTCGCGCTTCAGCAGTGCCGGGCGCGGCCAGGTGGAGTCGTACAGCAGATAACCGCCGGGGCTCACTTCCTTGATGTCTTTCGCGTAGGTCTCCGCGTTCATCGCGACCATCACGTCGACGCGGCCGGACCGTGCGACGTAGCCATCGCGCGAGACACGGATCTCGTACCAGGTCGGCAGGCCCTGGATGTTCGATGGAAAGTAGTTCTTGCCGACGACCGGAATGCCCATCCGAAACATCGACTTCATCAAGAGCGTGTTGGCGCTTGCGGAGCCAGTGCCGTTGACGTTCGCGAACTTGATGACGAAGTCGTTTACGCGGTCTTGCGAGTCTGCGCTGGGTGACATGGAGTGGTCTCGTCGCTCGCCTGCGGAATCTTGATCGTCGACTTCTGCATGTCCCATGCGGCGGTCGGGCAGCGCTCGGCGCACAGGCCGCAATGCACGCAGAGATCCTCGTCCTTGACCATCACGCGGCCGGTGTGCGCGAGCGGCGTGGATACGAACAGCGGTTGAGCCAGATTGAGCGCGGGCGCCTTCAGGCGCTGGCGCAGGTCCGCTTCGGGCCCGTTCGCCGCCAGCGTGAGGCAATCGACGGGGCAGATGTCGATGCATGCGTCGCATTCGATGCACAGCTTCGCCTCGAACACCGTTTGCACGTCGCAATTCAAGCAGCGCTGGACTTCCACGGCGACCTGCTCGGCGGTGAAGCCGAGCTCGACCTCGATGTTCACTTTCTTGAAGCGCTGCTTGAGATCCACGTGTGGCATGAGCCGCCGCTCGAGCGGGTTGTACTCGTTCTTGTAGGCCCACTCGTGCAGGCCCATCTTCCGGCTCGTCAGATTCATGAGCGGGGGCAAGCGCTCGGTCACGGGCGAACCGCTGCAGAACTTGTGGATCGACACCGCCGCCTGATGACCGTGCTCGACGGCCCAGATGATGTTCTTCGGGCCGAAGGCGGCATCGCCGCCGAAGAACACGTTCGCCCGCGTCGATTGGAACGTCACCGGATCGACCTTCGGTACGCGCCATGTGCCGAACTCGATGCCGAGATCGTCTTCGATCCAGGGAAACGCGTTCTCCTGGCCGATCGCGAGAATGACGTCGTCGCATGCGAAGAACGCTTCGCCGACTGCTCGCTCCGCCGTGATGCGTCCGTTCGCATCGAGCTCGTACTCCATGCGATCGAACAGCATGCCGGCGAGCGTGTCGTGCTCGACGACGTAGGCCTTCGGTGCGTGATTGACGACGATCTCGACGTTCTCTTCCTCCGCGTCTTCGAGCTCCCATGCGGACGCCTTGAAGAAGCTGCGCGGCTTGCGTGCCATGACCTTCACGTCCGTCGCGCCGAGGCGCAGCGACGTGCGACAGCAATCCATCGCGGTGTTGCCGACGCCGATGATGAGCACGCGCCGGCCGATCGCGCGCACGTGATCGAACGCGACCGATTCGAGCCAGTCGATGCCGATGTGGATGCGATCTCGGACTGTCCGCGACGCGCGGCGGCCCGGCAGCTCCAGATCCTTGCCGTGCGGTGCGCCGCTGCCGACGAATATCGCGTCGAATCCGCCGGTCGCCAGCAGCTCGCGCATGCTCGTCACCGGCGATCCCAAGCGCAGGTCGAGGCCCAGATCGATGATGTAGCCGATCTCCTCGTCGAGTACGTCCGCGGGCAGGCGAAAGGCGGGGATGTTGGTGCGCATGAGGCCGCCGGGCGTGCCCCATTTTTCGAACATCGTGACGTCGTAGCCGAGCGGCAGCAGATCGTTCGCGACCGTCAGCGACGCGGGTCCCGCGCCGACGCACGCGATGCGCTTGCCGTTCTTGAGGCGCGGCGGCTGCGGCAGCCGCGCGGTGATATCGCCCCGATGATCCGCCGCGACGCGCTTCAAGCGGCAGATCGCGACCGGCTTGTCCTCGACGCGGCCGCGCCTGCACGCGGGCTCGCACGGCCGATCGCAGACGCGGCCGAGAATGCCGGGGAATACATTGGACTCGCGATTGACGAGATACGCTTCGCCGAACTTGCCCTGGGCAATCAGTCGGATGTACTCGGGCACATCCGTATGTGCCGGGCAGGCCCACTGACAGTCGACGACGCGATGGTAATGGTCAGGATTTCCAGTATCGGTCGGTTCCACCGCTACGTATCCCCCCTGATACCCCTGGTGCGCGTCACTTACTGGTGACACCTCAACAATCGGTTCGCGGAGGGTATACCTATTGGGCGGGGTTAAGAAGAGGTGCTTCGGGGCATGGCCCTTGGGTCACAAGGATCATCAGTGGGTACAGACTTTTGGTCGATCGAAATCCACGGTCTTGAAAATGAGCAGCTTGCGCTCGAGCCAGTTCGGCTGCGGCAGATGCGCGATCGACGCCGCGGTTGCGCGCTCGTACAGCACGCCGTCGCGGTGGAACGTCACCCACTCCTGTGGATTCTCGCGCAAGTACTGCTGCAGGCCGTGCCATACGAGGCCGTCGCGGCCCTTCGCGACTCGCTGCAACGGCGGGCTCGACGCGTCGATGATCTTCACGACGTCGCGCTGGTAGTCGAACAGATACGGCGGCGTGGTGAACAGCAGATGATTCGTCTCGCCGGCTTCCGTGTGCAGATTGCTGAACATCGCGATCGAGCTCTCCGTCTTCAGTCCGACGTACGGTGACAGACACGACAAAAACAGCACGAGCGGAAACGCGTAGAGCCACAGCGGCTGGCGCGGGCCCGAACTGCCGCGCCAGGGCAGGTAGTCGAGCGCGACGGCCGTCAACAGCACCATCGCGATGCCGCCGTACACCGCCCAGAACAACACCCAGATGGAGTTGTACAACTGGAACAGCTGGCCCACGCGCTCGGCGCGGAGCGCGACGAAGCCGACGACGAGGACGGCAATCGCCGCGACGATCGCGAACGGCAGCAGCACGCCCGCCGACCCGAAGCGCGCGCGGCTGGCGCGGAAGATGCCGGCGACGCGCTCGAAGAACGCCGTGCTGACCTCGCGCGGAATCGACAGCATGTACAACGCGAGCACGAGGCTCGAGAAGTCCATGTACCAGGAGTACGTCGAGATCGGGATGATGAAATGGAATATCAGCCCGAAGATCAGGCCGATGGCGAAGAAGCGCTTCCAATACAGCGCCGTGATCGTGATGGTCTCGACGATGAACGTCGACCAGATCGCGACCTGATGCCCGATCGGATTGCCCGCCAGCCCGAAGCCGCGCACGAGCGGGTCGTACAACGCGACTGCGCACGATACGCGCGGGTCCAGGAAGTCGACGTTGATCTTGTGGAAAATGCCGTAGAAATACATCACCGCGAGCAGCGCGCGCGCCACGACGCGCATGCGCTCGTAGAGCACGTCCCGGAGCCGCGCGTCGCGCAGCCCCGTCCACGTCGCCTGCAGCGCGCAGACCAGGATCGCTGCATTCATGAAGACCGTGATCGTCTTGTTGTTCGATGCGACGGGCAGCAGCAAGCCGTAGCGCACCACCATCAATCCGGCGAGCACGTAGAGCAGGTTCGTGAGGCGCGGACGCACGATGAGCGTGCACGCGGCGGCGACAGCAACCCAGGAAAGCGCGAACAGCAGCGCGCCTTCTCGCAACATCAGGATGTTGCGATCGCCGGCGAGGCTGAACAGCATGGCGGCGCCCCACATCGGAGTGAAGGCGATCAGGCCCTCCGTGGTCGAAGCGCGGGCGGCGGCGCCGAAAAGTGACCTCGGATGCGAACTCGACAGGTACTCTGGGCGTTGGGTCATCCAATTTCTCTCGTAAACCGTGGATACATGCAGCTGCTGACCGACAAATTGCCAGCGCGACCTCGCGACGGCAGCATCGCGCCCGCCAACTCGTGGCGATCGATCGAGGGGTGGGCCAGATGAAACCGTTCAAGCAGGTCATGATCACCGTCGTGGCCGCCGTCGCCTGCGCGGGCGTGTACAGCGCCTTGCGCAATCTGCCGGCCGCGAGCGGCTGCGGGTTCTACGGCGATTGCCCGGAGACCGCGGATGCCGAGGAGCCTGAACCCTCGCCGCTCGCGATCGATGTACTGGAGACGGCTACCCTGTGACGAACCCCGCGGTGACGCCCGGTCCAAACTGGCTGCTTTACGACGGCGATTGCCCGTTCTGTTCGTCATACGTGCATTACGTCCGTTTGCGCGACACGGCCGGCCCGATCACGCTCGCAGACGCGCGCCAATTTCCGGCGCTGGTGTCCGAAGCGCAGGCGCTCGGTTTCGACGTCGATGTAGGCATGGTGCTGAAATTGGACGGCCAGTATTACTTCGGCGCTGATTGCATTCATGCGCTGTCGCTGTTGACGACTCCGTCCGGAGCGTTCAATCGCGTCAATCGCGCCTTGTTCAAATCGAAGACGCTCGCGCGCTTCGCGTACCCCATACTGCGTGCCGGGCGGAATTGCGTGCTGTTCCTGCTCGGCCGCCGGCGCATATCCGCCACGCCCGCGTCGCGCATTTCGGAAGAAGGTTAGCTTCCGGCGCGACCGCCTAAAGTCGGCGACGGGAAGAATAGTTCCGAGCGAACGTTGCTTGCTCGCGGTGGGCGGGGCAACCAGTCGCCGATCGTCGACAGCGTCGAGGAAGGATGGCGCGTCGCTAGGTGAACTCGGGAGAGAGTACCGGCTCGAGGATGCGGCGGCGGGAATCGAGCGAGAGCTGATCCCACTGCACCTTGCGCGTCGCTTGCGTGCGCAGCTCGCGATCGGTCGTCACACGCAAGCGCGTGCCGTCGAGCGCCGGCGCGTGCGGACTCAAGTGACCGGTCGTGTCGCGTTCGAGCAGTTCGATCAGAGCGCTCAGCACCGTATCGTTGTTCGTCATGCCGCCGTGAGAAGCCTGCGCATACCAGGTTCGTGCGCCGTCCCATCGCGCGAGTGCCAGCGGCACGGTGCCGTCGCCGTCACGTGTGATCGTGTACTCGAATTCATTGTCGACGAGCCGCAATGACGTGATCGTCTCTTGAGCGACGCCCGCGATGAGCGAGCAGCGATCATCGGCCGGCGCGAGCCGCGAGCGGCAGGCGCGCGCCGCGGCGAGCAGCGCCGGACTCGGTTGCAGCTCATCCTGCGGCCACGCGCGCGGCTCGAACAGATCGAGCCCGTCGCAGCGCTCCGCCGACGGCAGCATCTGATACAGGCCCGGCAATGCGAGAAACACCTTGCGCGCCAGGATTTCCGCGGAGTGCGAGTGATCGAGCGCGGCAATCTTGCGGACGGTCGGATACACGGCACGCAGTGCTTGCACCGGCGCGAACGAGCCCGCGTTCGGAGCGCCGAGCTGCACCAGCTTCTTGATGCGCGACTCGCGGTCGAGCGCGAGCGCGGCCCGCGCGACGAGCCCGCCCATGCTGTGCGCTACCACCAGGACATCGCGCTCGCCATGCGACTCGATCCGCTCGACGAGCGCACGGCCGAGGTCGAACAGGTCGCCGCGCCAATCGAATGGAAAGAACGTCGGCCGAAACCCCGCGATTTCGAGCCGCAGCTTCAGTTTCAAATAGCCCGGCAGCATGACGCCCGAGGCGACGAGCTTGCCGTCCCTGGGATTCGCGAGCTGGAGCAGGCCGCCGTTCGCGATCGCGAGGGGATGCAGCCACACGAGATGCGGTACTTGCTGGCCCGTCATGCCGAGCTTCGAGCCCATGATGCCCGGCAGGATGTAGACGATCGGGCCGTCGCCATTCGTGCGGGTTGCGGCGAGCTTCGCGTACTGGCACAGCTCGCGATACTCGCGCTCGCCGAAGTACGCGCTCAGCAGCGTCGCATGGGCACCCGAGCGCAGCAGCGCGACGACTTGTTCGTCGTGAAGATCGCCGAGATTCGGTGCGGGTCGCGACATGCGGATTCAGTGCGCGGCCGGGTCGTCTCCCGGCGCGAGCACGCTCACGGGAACCGTGATGGGCGCGGCCGAGCGAAACTCGAACGTGAGCGGAAAGGAGCTGCCGGCGACGAGCGGCGCGCGCAAGCCGAGCAGCATGAGATGCAGGCCGCCCGCCTTGAACTCGACGACCTCGCGCGCGGGCAGCGCGACGCTCGCGACGGGGCGCATCTGCATCGTGCCGGCCTCCTCGGTCGTCGTGTGCATTTCCACGCGCTCGGCGGCGGGCGTCGTGACCGCCACGATTTCGTCCGCGGTGTTCGCCTTCACTTGCGCATAGACCGCGGCGACCGTGCTGCCCGGCGGAGTCGCTCGCGCCCAGGCGTGCTCGATGTCGATCGGCGCGCGCTCTGCGCAGCCCGCAAGCGCGACCCATGCCGCCGCCACGACGAGCGCCGCCGCTCTCACGTGCGCTCGCTCATGGACGCGCGGATCACGTCGCACACCGCTGCGATCGCGGCGGTGCGCGAGGTGCTCTTGCGCCACACGGCACCGATGGTTCGTGTCGGTACCGGCCGCGCGAACGACTTCACGGCCAGGCCTTGTCCGGAGCCGAATGGGCCGCGCGTCGCAAGTTCGGGCAACAAGGTCACGCCGAGACCGGCCGCGACCATCTGCCGCAGCGTCTCCAGGCTCGTCGCCCGGTAGTCCTCGTTCTCTTTCACGTCGATCCGATTGCACACGTCGAGCGCTTGATCGCGCAGGCAATGTCCGTCCTCCAGGAGCAGCAGCGTTTCGCCCGTCAAGTCGTCGAGCTTTACGTGCTGTCGCTTCGACAGCGGATGGTTGTTCGGCACGGCCACGGTGAAGTTCTCTTCATAGAGCGAGGCCGCTTCCAGACCGTCGAGCGGGACGGGCAGCGCTAGGATGCCGATCTCGATCTCGCCGCTGCGCAGTTTTTCCAGCAGCGGCTGCGTTTGATATTCGTACAGCATCAACTTGAGCTGCGGCAATTGCTTGCGCAGCCTGCGCGCGACGAGCGGCAGCAAGTAGGGGCCGATCGTCGGGATCAGCGCCAGCTTCAGTTTTCCCGACAGCGGATCGTGTTCATTGCGTGCGACGGACACGATCTCGTCGCTTTCCTGCAGGATGCGGCGTGCCAGCGGCAGGATCTTCGCACCGGTTTCAGTGAGCGTGACCCGGCGCGGCTGGCGCTCGATCAGCTGCACGCCCAGATAGTTTTCGAGCTTCTTGATCTGAGCCGAGAGGGTCGGCTGACTGACGTACGAACGTTCGGCTGCCTTGCCGAAATGCCTCGTATCGGCCAGCGCGACGAAGTAACGCAGGTCTCGCAGATTCACTCAGGCGCTCCGATAGCTAACGACTATCGACTAGTGTAGAGCAATTACGCTTGCTGCTGACTACGCGGTTATACTCCGACACATGTCAAATCGACCAGCGCGGTTGTCTGCTGGCGTCGTGGTCGTCCGGCCGACCGACGCCGGTTGGCGATATCTGTTGTTACGAGCGTTCACGCATTGGGATTTTCCCAAGGGCATGGTCGAGCCCGGCGAGGAGCCGCTCGCGGCCGCGATCCGCGAAGTGCGTGAGGAAACCCTGATCGAGGATCTGCATTTCGATTGGGGTTACGACTACGTGGAGACCGGGCCGTACAGCCGCGGCAAGGTCGCGCGCTATCACCTCGCTCGCACGGAGACGAGCGCCGTCACCTTGCCGGTGATCGCGGAGCTGGGCCGGCCCGAGCACAACGAATTCCGCTGGGTCGACGAGCCTATGGCATTGAAGCTCGTGTCTGCCCGCGTCGTGCCGATCATTCAATGGGCCGTGGCCAAGCTCGTTTCGTCCAGCGACACGGCTTCGTCGCGGTGACGCCGCAGCGCGGCGCGATTTCAAGTCCCGACAAAACACATATCGCGAACGTGCCGCGCGCGTGAAAATACGCGCGTGAAAAAAATCGTCATCGTCGGTGCCGGCTTTGCCGGCTTGAATGCCGCGAAACGACTGCGACGGGTCGGAGACGCGACGGTCACGGTCGTCGATCGCGAGAACCATCATCTCTTTCAGCCGCTCCTTTATCAGGTCGCGATGGCGGCGTTGAGTCCGGCGGACATCGCCGTACCCATTCGAGCGCTGCTCGTCGGCCCGCGGGTCCGGGTGATCAAGAGCGCGGCCCGCCGTGTCGACCTGGAGCGAAGGTGCGTCGTCACCGATGCCGGCGAGTTCGCGTACGACTATCTGTTGCTCGCTTGTGGTGCGCAGCACGCGTATTTCGGACACGAAGAGTGGGAGCCGCTGGCGCCAGGACTCAAGAATCTGTCGCAGGCGACCGAGATTCGGCGTCGCGTGCTCGAAGCGTTCGAGGCGGCTGAACGCGAAAGCGATCCGCAGGCGAGGCGCCGTCTGCTGACGTTCGTCGTCGTCGGCGGCGGGCCCACGGGCGTGGAGCTCGCGGGCGCGATCGGCGAGATGAGCCGATACACGCTCGCCCGCGACTTCAACTGCATCGATCCGCGACAGACGCGCGTGATCCTCGTTGAGGCCGGGCCGCGCATTCTCACGACGTTCGATCCCAAGCTGGCCGCGCGCGCGCAGCGGGACTTGGAATCGCTGGGCGTACAAGTGTCGCTGGGTGCCGCCGTCACCGACATCACGCCCGAGGGTGTGACGGTCGGGAGCGAAAAGATCGCGGCGGGCACCGTGCTCTGGGCCGCCGGCGTGAAAGCGGCGGACATCGGGCGGACGCTCGGCGTGCCGACCGATCGGGCCGGGCGTGTCATCGTCGGTCCGGATCTCACGATCCCGGGACACCCGGAAGTGTTCGTTGCCGGAGACATGGCGCTCTTGAAGGACGATGCGGGTCGGCCCTTGCCCGGCGTCGCGCTGGTCGCCATGCAGCAGGGGATTTATTTCGCGCGGATCGTGCGCGGCGAGCTGGCGTCAGGAGCGCAGTCGGCGCGCAAACCGTTCCGCTACGTCGACATGGGCGCAATGGCGACGATCGGCCGCAGTCGGGCGATCGCGGAGTTCGGCCGCTGGCGTTTTTCGGGCTGGTTCGCTTGGTGGTTCTGGCTGCTCGTGCACGTCTACCGGTTGAGCGGCTTCCGCAATCGCTTGTCCGTGCTCATGCAGTGGGCCTGGTCATACTTGACGTTCGCGCGTGGCGCGCGGCTGATCGTCGGCAAGAAGTGGCGCTCGTACGAGGGCGCTAGTCACGAAAGTTCGTGAACTGCAGCGGCATGTCGAGCTTCGCGCCGCGCACGAGCGCGATCGTCTCCTGCAGCTCGTCGCGGCTCTTGCCGGTCACGCGCACCTGCTTGTCCTGAATCGCGGCCTGCACCTTGAGCTTCGAATCCTTGATGAGGCGCTGAATCTTCTTGCCGAGCTCGGTCTCGATGCCTTCGCGCAGCGTGACGATCTGCTTCGCCGTCGTTCCGGTGACGACCGGGTCGTCGATCTTCATGCATGCCACATCGATGCCGCGCTTCGACAGCTTGAGCCGCACGATGTCCATCATCTGCTTGAGCTGGAAGTCGGCTTGCGCCGTGAGCGTGATGACGGAGTCCGTCAGCTCGAACTTCGCGTTCGTGCCTTTGAAATCGAAGCGGGTGCCGACTTCGCGGTTCGCTTGATCGACGGCATTGGCGACCTCGTGCGCATTCAGCTCGGAAACGATATCGAAGGAGGGCATCGGTTACCTCGGGCGGGACTTGCTTGCGGTTGCCCCGCGTCACGGTTCCGGAGTGCGGAGGCGGTTCGCCGCGATCGCGAGGCAAGGGCGAAAAAGAATACCAGAGCGACAGGACCCTCTTGATGGCCGATCGGACATCACGCCGGACAGCGGGCCACATGTATACATGCCCACGGCGCTCGGCCACGCTCGGGAGCGGTGAAAAGAGCGGAATTCAGGACAGACCGCATGATTTTTTTCCAAGCGACGGAGTAACCTTTCGCTCCCCTTCGACGTCCAAGGACGCGAACGGCTCGAGTGGGCTGGAACTTACGCGGTACGTAGGTCAGATAACGAAGGGGCGGCCACATGGCTGTGATGGAGCAGAAGTGAGCACTTACGCAAGGCAGCAATCCGCCGTGGCGGCATCCACTGAAGAATCAACAGGTCTGGCCCCCGCGAGCGACACAACTTCGGATCCGCGCGTCGCCAGCGTTCGTCCATTTCCCGCGGCGCACGGCGCGAATCCCACCGTCGTGCCGGTCGAGAAAGAGCCCCGGCGTCACCTTCCGTACGCGATCGCGCTGCTCGTCGTTGCCGCCGCCGCGCTGACGTGGTGGACGATGCGCGGCCCTGCTGCACCCGCGACGGCGGATGCGAAAGTCACCGCGCCCCTCGAGTTGTCCCAGGTCGATGTTTCCGTCGTGGCGCCGCGCGTGCTCTCGCGGCTGCTGCCGTTGTCGGGATCGCTGTCCCCGGTCGTGCAAGCGACCGTGAAGTCGAAGGTCGGCGGCGAGGTGCAGGAGCTGACCGTGCGCGAAGGTCAGGACGTGCGTGAGGGTGAGGCCATCGCGCGGCTCGACACGCGCAACCTGCAGGCGCAATACGACCGCGAGCTGGCGGCCGTCGACAAGGCGCGCGCGGATCTCGAGCTCGCGAGCCTGAACCGCGACAAGAACCGTTCGCTGCTCGACCAGAAATTCATTTCGCAGAACATGTTCGAGCAGACGGAGAGCACTTACGCGGGCAGCCTCGCGAACCTGAAGCTCGCGCAGGCGCAGGCGCGGCTCGCGAAGATCAACTTGGACGACGCGGTCATCCGCGCGCCGTTCGCCGGCACGATCGCCCGCCGGCTCGTGCAGCCGGGCGAGAAGGTGTCGCCCGATGCCGCGATCGTCTCGCTCGTCGACCTGCGTGAGCTGCTGCTGGAAGCGTCCGTGCCGGCGGCGGAGATTCCCGCCGTGAAGGTCGGCCAGACGGCGCGCTTCACGGTCGGCGGCTTCGGTGCGCGCGAGTTCGAAGGCAAGGTGCAGCGGATCAATCCGGTCACGTCCGAAGGCTCGCGCTCGATCATGATCTATCTCGCGGTGGCGAATCCGGATCGCGCGCTCAAGGGCGGCATGTTCGCGCAGGGCGAGCTGATGCTCGATGCGAACGAGCCGGTGCTGTCGATTCCGAGCGCGGCCGTGCGCTCCGAAGCGGGCATGTCGATCGTCTACACCCTCGTCGACGGCAAGATCGAGCGGCACGAAGTGCGGCTCGGCGATCACGTCGAAGGCAGCGAGTTCGTCGAAGTGCGCTCGGGGCTCGACGCCGGCGATCGTGTCATCGCCGCGAGCATCGGCGATCGCGCGCCTGGCGATGCCGCCTTCGTGCGCGGCGAAGGCGCGGTCGAGCAGTAATCGCGCCACCTTGATGGATTGGGATCGGCGCCCGCCGGGCGCCGATCGACAGCTAACCGCGCATTGCCAACGGCGTCCCTCCTATGTGGATCACCCGCACCAGCATCAATCAGCCCGTCTTCGCGACGATGGTCATGCTCGCGCTCGTCGTTACGGGCGCATTCTCCTACCGGCTGCTGCCCGTCGAGCAGATGCCGGAAATCAACATGCCCCGCGTGTTCATTTCGGTGCCGTATCCCGGCGCGTCGCCCGAGGCGATCGAAAGCGACGTCATCAAGCCGATCGAAAACGTCGTCAACTCCGTCGACGGCGTGAGGAACCTGTTCTCGACGGCGCGTGAAGGCATCGCGCTGCTCGAGATCGAGTTCCGCTTGGAAACCGACATCGCGGTCGCGGCTCAGGAAGTGCGCGACAAGGTCGCGCAGGTGCGCTCCTCGCTGCCACGCGAGGTGCGCGATCCCACGGTTTCGCGCGCGACGAACGATACGACCCAGGGCCCGGTCGTCGCGCTCGTCGTCTATTCCGACAAGCGCAGCCTGCGCGAGGTCTCGACGCTCGTCGACCAGCAGATCGTCAAGCGACTGCAAAACTCTCCTGGCGTCGGGAACGTCGCTGTCAGCGGCGCGCTCGAGCGGCAGATCCAGGTATTCCTCCGGCCCGAGCAGCTGCAGAGCTACCGCGTCGGCGTCGACCAAGTGATCGCGGCGATTCAGGCCGCGAACCAGGATTTGCCGGCCGGCAGCATTTCCACGGGCACCCGCGAGCAACTCGTGCGCGTCGAAGGCAAGATCAAGGATCCGCGCGGGTTCGAGCGCATCATCGTCGCGAATCAGGGCGGAGCGCCGGTCTATCTATCGCAGATCGCGGACATCGTCGACGGCGAAGCCGAGGAGCTGTCGATCGCGCGCGTGAACGGCCAGCGCTCGATCGAGATCGACATCTTCAAGGTGCAGCAGTCGAACATCGTCGAGGTCGGCGAGGGCGTGCAGACCGCGATTGCCGAACTGAAACAGCGACTGCCGCCTGACGTCCAGATCAACACGCTGTGGTCGAACGCGGACTGGATCAAGGGATCGCTCGACCGCGTGAAGTCGACGATCATCGAAGGCGCGCTGCTCACGATCACCATCGTGTTCCTGTTCCTGCATTCCTGGCGCTCGACCGTCATCACGGGCCTGACGCTGCCGATCTCCGTCATTGCCACCTTCATCGCGCTGCATGCGTTCGGCTTCACGCTGAACTTCATGACGCTGATGGCGCTGTCGTTGTGCATCGGCTTGCTCATCGACGACGCCATCGTGGTACGCGAAAACATCGTGCGTCATGCGGCAATGGGCAAGGGGCATCGTCAAGCAGCGCTCGAAGGCACGCAAGAAATCGGTCTTGCGGTGATGGCGACCACCTTCGCGATTCTTGCCGTGTTCGTGCCGGTTGCCTTCATGAGTGGCGCCATCGGCCGCTTCTTCCTGCAATTTGGCATCACG
>JAEYXD010000119.1 GCA_023428645.1 Pseudomonadota bacterium | reverse complement strand
GATCCATTCCTCGCTCTTTTCCCAGAGCTGCTTCGCTTTCGATGCGTCGAGCGCATAAGACCTGACGCCGTCCGCAAACGGATTGGGCGTGTCATCGACCGGCGCGACCGCACAGTCCTCGAGGTAGCGCCCGCCGATCTCATCCTCGTTCGCCGTGACGGCGGCCCAGACCGACGTCGCCGCCGCTTGCGGGATCTCTTTCAGCGCTGCTGGCGAAAGATTTGCCTGCGCGCGTGCTTTGCCCACCGCCTCCAACAACGCCTGCAATTGCGACTGCGAGAAGTGGCGCGCGAGGTCGGTGACACTGTTGCCGGGCATCACTGCCGCGGCACGGACGCCCCGCTGCCGATGCCGCCTGTCGAATTCGACCGCCCACAGCGTGGTGGCCGTCTTGGATCGGCCATAAGCAACTTCTCCGCACCGGCGCGTACGCTTTGCAAGGACGCCAGGTCGAGCTCGAGTAATTCGAAGGCGCCCTCCGCGCGCGCGGCGGCTTCACGGACCGAAGCGGCGGCTGCTGCGGCCTTGGCCAGATTGCGGACCGCGCCGCCGGCGCTGACTTCAGCAGCTCAGTCGCTCTGGCACGATCAGTTGCGCTCGGCGAACGCCTGTCGCGCCGTCGAAACGGCGTTGATGGCAGCAGGGAAGCCCGCATAGACCGCGGTCTGAATCAGGATCTCGACGATCTCCTCGCGGGAGGCGCCGACATTCAAGGCGCCGTGGATATGCACCTTCAATTGCGGCTGCGCATTGCCGAGCGCCGCGAGCGCCGCCACGGTTGCCAGTTCGCGGGTCTTCAGATCGAGCTGCTGACGGGAGATGACATCCCCATAGCTGAAGTCGATGATGAAGTCGCCCAGTGCCGGCGCGATATCGGCCAGGCTTTCGATGACGGCCCGCCCCTGTCCCTGGGTGATCCGATTCAGCGCCTCGATGCCGCGGCGGCGACGCAAGTCCGCTGTCGTTGTCTCATCAACCTCCAATGCTGCCGCCGGTGCGCCCGCGAGCGCCGCGCCCGCCGTCTGGATGACGTTTCTTCGGTTCATGCAACGTTCTCTCTTCTGCCTGAATCTGCGCATCGTAGACCGCCAGTTTTCGCAGCAGCGCCGCATGATGCGCGGTCAGCGCCTCGCGCTGCTTTTCCAGATGCAACAGCTGCTCCTGAAGCAGCGCGCGTCGTTCGACAAGGGTGGCACTGCCCGCCTTTCGGAGTCGGGCGTAGACAGCAATCTTGCGCATCGGCATGCCAACCTCCCGCAAACGCCGGAGGAAGCGCAGCCATTCGATGTCCTGAGGCGAGTAGGTTCGGACGCCACCGCGCTTGCGTGCCGTATCCAGCAGGCCGAGGCGTTCGTAGTAGCGCAACGTATGCGCACTGATGCCCAACTGGGCAGCGACTTGCGAAATGCTGGCACTCACGAGTTTGAAGATACGCCTTCGAGCGCGCTCCAAGTCAAGCACCAAGGCGCATCGCTGCTCGAGCAGAACGATGAATGGCAACTGCCGCGACGCGATCGACCGCATGAACGGCCGGTCGTTCGCGGAATCAAACCGTCCGGTAATGCAGATACACGATCGGCTCGCGCTATTTCACTTGCTGGACTGCAGGCGGCACCCAAGATCCATTGAGCGCATCCGCCTTGGGCCAATACAGCCTGAGCGTCATCGAGAAATTGCCCTGAGCCGGCGCTGGCAGCCAGTTTGATTCCCGCGCCGCGCCGGGCGACTCGCGCTGAATGTACAGGTCGAGGGAGCCGTCCTCGTTGAACTTCAGGGTGTCGCGATCGCCGATGGAGTAGCGGTCGATCGGATTGGCGCTGAACAACTGACGCTGGTCGTACATGGCGAGCGACCAGAATGCCCTGACCGGCGGAAGCTGCTCCTTGCTGAAGTGAAGAACATAGCGATGGTCGCTCGAGAACGGCTTGCCGCTCGTGTCCGCAAGCGCGCTCGGATACAAGGCATCCTCGACCGGGTTTGCACCCAAGGCGCCATGAGCAATCCGAGCGCGCGCCAGATAATCGGTGCCGTAGGTGCCCATCGCGGCGATCCGCCAGCCATTCTTCACGACGCCAACGCCACCGAGTCCGAGCTTGATCGCAGGCAACGCGGTCGAGGCGGCGGCCTGCAATGCTTGCTGCACTTCCGCAGGGGCTGCATCGAACGAAAACGACCGCGTCGGCACGATGCCGAGGCGCGCCATCCTGTGGATCATGGAATAGTCGTTCGCATGCGGTGGATTGCGCTTCATGAGCTCGGCGAACATCTCGAAAAATTGTTGCGCGCTCAGGCTCTCGATCAGCACGACGGGCGGAGTGGACACTCTCCATGAAGGATCGACCGGTGTCCTGGTTGGCGGGTCGTCGGACATCGCTTGCGGATGCGCGTATCCACTCATCGGCTGCAGCGACATGCCGTTCTGAAACTCGTGGACGCTGGCGTAGTCATCGACGCCGTTCGTTTGCACCCGGCCAATCATCCATCCCATCGCCGTAGGACTGCGGATCAATAGCGCGTTCGATGCGACTTCGCCGTGCCACTCGGCGCCGGCCAAGACGATCGTTTGCGCCTGACCGCCAGTCGTGCGCGTACCCGGCACGGCGAAGGTATCGGTCCAAAGATCCATGAACTGCAGAAGAAAGTAGCGACCCTGCGAATTCGGCACCGTAAAGACCTGCGGCTCCTTCGACACATCGAACCACACCGCCGAGTAAAGCGTGTCGGCATTGGGGCGCACGACGGACGTGGACGCCGGATTGGGAAATTCGCGCCGATGATTGATGCGATTCATCGCGCCCGCTGGCGCGGACATCGCAAGGCGGCGCGTGAGCTCTGTCAGGATCATCGGATACGCGTACACGTAAGTCTCGACGGCAAGCTCACGCGCTTCGCCGGGGGACAGCTCGGCCGATCTCACGGCGGTCGCACCAATCCCTGCGATGCAGATGCAGAAGCACTTGACGATTTTGGTATGCATGGCAAGCAGTCAACGGAACGTACGCTCGGTCGTTGACACGCTCGTGCCAGCAACTGCCGAGGTTCACATGTCACGTTGGAGCGCGGTCATTCCTTCGCTGCTCATCCTGAGCTCACTCGTCGCCTGCTCGGGCGACGGCGACTCACCTGCTACGCCGCCGCCGCCCGTTCCAGATGAGTTCTCAGCGGTCGATGCGGCTGCGCGTGCAGCATTCGAAGCTGAACGACTCAACGGCATGGGACTCTCCATCTACGATCGCGATGGCCGAAAAATCTTCGAGCGCATGTATGGCACCTTCTCCGCCGACCGACGCGTCGCGATCGCCTCGGCTTCGAAGATCGTCTCGGGGACGACGATTCTGCGCCTCGTCGATCAAGGCTTCCTGTCGCTCGATTCGACCACCGCAGCCGTTCTCGGCTGGACGGACGAGAAAGGTGCGATCACGCTGCGGCATTTGTTGTCGTTCACATCCGGCTTGCCGCCCGAGCATTTGTGCACGTACATCGCGAACACCACATTGGCGGACTGCGTTCAGGCGATTGCCGCGACGGATCCGATCGCGTCGCCGGGAACGCAATTCGATTACGGCAGCACGCACTTGCACGTCGCCGCTCGAATGGCGGAGGTTGCGACCGGCAGACCGTGGAACGACATTTTCGCGCAGCAACTTCGCGGCCCCCTCGGTCTGCCCACGGATATCGTCTATTACACGAACTCGAAGCAGCCGGTCGCAACGACGAATCCATTGCCCGCGGGTGGCTTGCGCATCACGATGAACGAGTACGCGCGCATCCTGCAGTTCATCTTCGACAAAGGGAAATGGCAGGGCACATCGCTGCTCGCCGCGCATTTCTTCGATCTGCAAGCGACCGCGCCCTTCCCGAATGCGACGATTCGCACGACACCGGCGCAGCTGCCGCTTCGCTATGGACTCACGGCCTGGCTCGAGTGCGATACGCCAGCGGATGGTTGCGCCAGCATTTCCTCGCCTGGTGTGTTCGGCTTTACGCCCTGGCTCGATCGCGAGCACGGCTACTTCGCGATCCTGGGAATGGAAATCCCGGCCGAAGACAACCGCGGCATGGCCGTCGAGATCGAGCGCACGCTCAAGCCTCTCATCGAGGCTGCGATCGCCAAGTAGCTTCGGAGCGTTTTTTTGGCAGCGCGTTCGCTCGATGGATCGCATCGCGCGCTGCTTCCGAACGACCCCGGCATTTGCATACTATGCGTGACCCGAGAGCCTCGGGGGTGCCGGAGTCGCTTCGCAGATGCCGCCCGCAGCCGTACCGCAAATCAAACCGCCGGCCGAAACGCCCAGCGTACTCAAACAGGTCGTCGATGCCGTGCGATGGGAGATTCTCTTGGGCAACTTTCCTCCAGGCATGCGCTTGAAGGAGATCGAGCTGTGCGAGCAGATGGGCGTGAGCCGCCCGGTGCTGCGCGAAGCATTTCAGCGATTGCACTTCGCCGGTCTCATCGACATCCGCGATCGCGCCGGCGCGAGCGTCGTCGAGCTCTCGCCGAGCGAGCTCGCCGACGTGCTCGATTTCCAGACGACCATGTTCGCTTTCATCAGCCGCCTCGCCGCCTTGAACGGCACTTCGGAGCAGAAGGAAGCGCTCGTCAGCAGGGCCCGAACCTTCGAGGCGGACACGCGGCGCGAGATGTATGGCACCGTCCGTGAGTTCACGCTGGCCCGCTACAAAGTGCAGCACCAATTGCACGTATGCACGGGCAGCTATTACCGCGTCAACAAGCGGCGCGGCTTCGTGTCGGAAATCATGCACCCGCACTTGCTCGTGCCCTACAGCACCTCCGAATTGCGCCTCGCATCAGCGCAGCGCTGGCTGCGTCTCGCTCTGCTCGTCGCACAGGGGGACGCGGACGAAACCGAGCGCTATGCCACCGAGGTCAACAACGAGATCAAGGCAGCGGTGTTCGCAGGTCTCGAGCTGCCGACGGCGAATCACTAATCACGATGAAGCCCATCTCGGGAATCAGAGTCGAGCGCCGGCCACTGCAGAGCGGCATCCGCACGAGCATTCTGGATGCGATCGGGAGCGGCGCCGTGCAGCCCGGCCAGAAAATCGCCGTGCAGCCGCTCGCGGATCTGCTAGGCGTGAGTGTCACGCCGGTTCGTGAAGCGCTCAACGCGCTCGTGAGCGAGGGCGTGCTGGAAATGCTCCCGGGCGGAACCGCGATCGTGCCGAAGATCACGCGCCCAGCGCTCGAGCAGTGGCTGTGGCTCGAACGAACGATCGAGTTGGAGCTCATTCGATACGGCCTTGAACGCAAAGTGTCCGCCGATGCACAGAAGCTCGCGACGCTCGCCGCAGCGGCGGCACACCAGACGGAGCCGACCGCCTGCAACGAGGGCTGCCTCGCCGTCATGGCACGACTCGTCGCGATGGCCGATCGCCCCGTCCTCTTGGAGAACCTGCAGCGTGTGCGACACCGCTGTAGCGCGCCCTTGGCCGCCGCACGTCGCTCTCTCGGAACTGCGGCCGCAGCGCCATTCCTGACCGACTTCACCGTCGCGCTGCGCGCGGGCCGCAATGCCGATGTCGAATCGGCCTATCGTCGCTATCGCAACCTGCTCGAACCGGCGGCGCTCGATCTGCTCTGAGCTCACACAGTGCGCAGCGGCGGCAGCAGCCAGCTCCCGTCGAGGAGCTCGCGCTTCGGCAAGTACGCGCGGAAGCTCACTGCAAACTTGTCTCCGTCCGGCGCGGGCAACCAGTTTGCGCGCCGCTCCTTGCCGGGATCCTTGCGTGAGATCCAGATGGCGAGCGACCCATCGCTGCCATGCCTGAGTCCGGGCGTGCGATCGCCGATCGCGTAGCGATCGATCGGGTTGTCGAAAAAGAAATACTGGCCTTCCTGGGTGACGCGATACATCGTGAGCGACCAGAAAGCATCGACGGGCGGAAAATTTCCGGCATCGAAGTGCAAGACCCAGTCGCGCGCGGCATCGAGATGATGCGAGCCATCCGCGGCGACCGGTCGCATGTACATTGCTTCCGCGGGAGGCAATGCCGCGAGCCCGCCCAGTGCGATCTGCGCGCGATAGCGATAGTTCTGACCGAAGTTGCCGAGCGAAGGATCGGGATACACCCAACCATTCGCGATGCGTCCGCTGCGAGCGGCACGTACCTGCTTGCGGGCCTGCGCGACGCCCGCTTCGATCTGCTTGCCCTGCGCCGCCGAGAATTTGCTTGCGTCGAACCCACGTCGAGGCCCGAGCCCGAGCGCCGCAACGCGCTCGAAGAACGCGAGGTCCGTCAGGGGCGGAGGGTTCTCCGCGAGCAGGGACTGCACGGAACCGAAATACGCCGCCCACGAGTCGTTGCGCGTCGCGAATGCCGGCGGCGCATCGCGCTTCGGCCCGATCACGGCCATGCGATCCTGAATCGCGTTCGCCGCTGCGCGGTCGCTCTCACCGTCGATCAGCAAGCGAATGAGCAGCCAGACCCAGCGCGTCGGCGAGCGCAGCGCAAGCGGATCGACGCTCCCGTCACCGGGCCCGACGATCGTCACCTCGCGCGCCGCGCCGCCCGTCGTGCGCGAGCCGAGCACGGCGAAGCCGTTGCCGTACATGTCCATGAAGTGATAGCTGACGTAGCGCTCTCCCACCGCCGGCATGACGAGCTTCACGGGCCCCGCGGATAGATCGATCCACGCGCGCGAATAGAGCGTGTCGTTGTTCGGCGATACGACCGACTGGCTCCGCGGCGACTTCAGCACGCGCTCGTGGTTGAGCTCGTTCGGTCCCGCCTGCTTCAGCGCCACGGACCGCGCCCCTGCGTTCTCGATGAGCATGAGCCCATACAACCACGCCTCCGCCGCCGCTGATTCAAGCAGCAGCGGCTTGTCCAGCGCGACCGCGCCGCCGAGCACCGGCCACGTGCCCGCTGCGCCCACGAGCGCGCTGCTCATCAAGAAATCTCTTCGATTCATCGCCATTCACCTTCGTACAGAGTTTGGATCCGATGCCACTGCAATCAGAAGCGCGCCTTCAGCGCGACCGCGAACGTGCGCGGCTCGCTCAGCGTGCAACGAAGCACGGTCTTTCCGGTGACGGGGTCACGCAGGCCGTACGCGGCATCATTCGGCTGTGCGAAGCGCGTCCCGCACATGAGTTCGTCGGTCAGGTTCTGGCCAATCAGCGCCAGCTCCCAACGATCATGTGCATCCATCAGCGCGAGGCGCGCACCGACGACCGTGTGCTCGGGCTCCATCGAATCCGGATTGTTGTCGCCCGCGCCGGCCAGATTCATCTCGCCCACGTAGCTGACATCGCTGCGCAACTGCAGCGTGAGCCCGCGCCACGGCAATGCGATGTCGTAGCGAACCATGGCCGAGCCCTGCAACTCTGGCGAATAGGGCGCACGCTCTCCCGTCAGGTCCTGAATGCCGCCATGGCCCGGCAGACCGGGCGCGTTGCGGAAATCGAGGTATTCCGAATCGAGGTAAGCCCCCGCGAGCGAGAACGTCAGCGCGCGCGTCGGGTGCACGGCGATGTCCCACTCCACGCCGCGCTGCCGGATCTTGCCATCGTTGCGCACGCGGAATGAGACGCCGTCGTAGGTTCGAAACTGCAGGTCATCGACGATCATCCAATACAGCACCGCGTTCAGCGTCAGACGCTGATCGAACAGTCGAGTCTTTGCACCGAGCTCATAGTTCTCGGTGAGCTCAGGGCGAAAGATGCGCGCTTGTCCTTGCACGGTGCTGCCGCCGCCGCTGTCGAAGCCGCCCGACTTGTAGCCGGTCGTATAGGTTGCGAACAGCACGACATCTTCGACCAGCCGCAGTGAGGTGCCGAGACGGTACGTGATTTCGTCGTCCTCGGTTTCGAGCTGCGTGAATTCCGTCGCGCGCTGCGCGGTCGGATTGAGCGCCTGCTGAAAATAGGTGCCCTCCTTGTCATCGCGCGAATACCGCACGCCGGCCGTGACGTCCCAGGCCGGCGTCATTCGATACGTACCTTGGAAGAAGCCTGCGTAGCTGCGCGTGTCCTGGTCGAACTCGAGCGCAATCGCATCTGCCTGCTGGCCGGCGCGGCACGCCGTCAGACGTGCCGGCTGGGTGTTGCGAATGAAAACGTCGCAATAGGCGGGCAGCAGACTTTGCCGCTCGCCGATCAGGAAGGTCTCGTCGTAGTAGTACAAGCCCGTCACGAAGTTCGCCCGTCCGCCGAGCAGCGTATCGGGCGACATCAGCTGCAGCTCGCTCGAGAGGCTTTCGCTGTCGAAGGTACCCAGACGATTGTTCGTGGGCAGCGGAATATTGCCCACGCTGTTCTGCAATTGCTCATTGCTCCAGTCGCGATAGCCGCTGATCAGCCGTGCGCTCCAGCCGGAGCCGAAATCCCAGGTGAGATCGCTGGAGATCCCGAACTGTTCGTCGTCGAGGACACCGCCCGCATCTTGTCGAACATGGCGGTTGTAGGTGTTGTCGAGCAACGGCAGATCGCCCGTCAACGGACCAGCGCCATCGGGATCGAGGCGCGCGCGCCAGTTGGCGACGGCGGTCGGCGTGACTGACTCGGCAACGACCGAGATCGCTTGGGCACCATCGCCCTCGACCGTTTGATAGTCGGCTCTGAGCACCCACCTCACTGTCGGCGCGATGTCCCAGCGCGCGCTGAGCCTTGCGGATCGAACGCTGTTCTCGCCCAGCGCGATGTCGTTCAGTTCTTCGTAGCCGGTCCCGTCCGTATGCTCACCCAGCACCGCGAGTCGAACGGCAAAATTCTCCGCCAACGGTGCGTTGATCACGCCCGCGCCCTTCCAGTAGCCGTACGAACCCGCCTCGCCGCTCACCTCGGCTTCGAACTCGTCGCGCGGCTCCGCGGTTCGCATGCTGATCGCGCCTACTGACGCATTGCGCCCGAACAGCGTCCCCTGCGGGCCGCGTAGGACCTCGACGGCTTCGACGTCGTTGAGCCCAGTGAGCAGGCTACCGACCCGCGGCACGTAAACACCGTCGAGAAAGAACGCGACACTGGGCTCGATGGCGGTGTTGCCCGCGCTCCCGATCCCGCGCATCGCCACGCGCGTATTCGTCACCTGCGGTGCCGTTGCGAGAAACAAGCCGGGAGTGATGTTGCGCAGATCGCGAATATCATCGACGCCCGCCGCGTCGAGCGCCTCTCCGCTGAAGACCGCCATCGAGATCGGCACGTCCTGCACGTTCTGCGCTCGCTTCTGCGCAGTCACGATGATCTCTTCGACATTGGCGTCGCTCGATGTTTGCGCCAGCACCGGACTCGCGACGAGCGCGGCGATCAGGGGCGACAACGACGACAGGAAGTTTTGCTTCGACATGAGCTCCCCCTCGAACATTTTGTTTCTCAGAGCGAAACAATGTTTTGTATTTCAATTCATACTGTGGGAACTTAGTTGACAGGTCAAGCGACCGCGGCGCGAGATGAGCATGGGGGAAGCGCTTCATGAGCCAGGAACAGAACGTCGAATCGATCATCGCGCACGCGTTCAATGCGCGCGCCGCAGATGATCTGCAGTTCACAGAAGTTTCGATCGGCGATCGAAAATTTGTCGAAGCAGTCGCGCGCGGCGTGGCGATTCTCGAAGCATTCGGAGGCCGGGCTGGCGCGCTCAGCAATGCGGACCTGCACGACATCACAGGTTTCTCCAAGCCGGCCATCACGCGACTCACGCACACGCTCGTGATGCTGAGATACTTGCGACGCGTTGATGGAGGCCGTTTCGAGCTCAGCCCGAAGATCGCCGCCCTCGCACGCCCCTTCCATGAGGCGACCGCAAACAGATTGCCGACCGACGCCCTGACTGAGCTGGCGGCAAGCGGGCCGTGGTGCATCGTCGTCGCCGAGCCGCATATCGACGAATTGATCGTCACCGCGAGCTTCCGCGGCTCGGCGCCAGGCACGCCGAACTGTGCCGTCGGCACGAATCTCGATCTTGCGATGACGGCTGGCGGTCAAGCCTTCAGGGCGACACTCGGTACTAACGCGCGCCACCGCGCGCTGCTGACAACCGACGACTCTTCCCATTCGCTAGAACTGTTTGCGCGGGCGCGCGCCGAGCTCGCCGATCGGGGCTATTGCATGGAACGGGGCCAGTGGCGCCGCGACATCATGACGCTGGCGATTCCGTTGCGCGCGGAGGGCCAGGCTCCCGCCCGTATCGTCATGTGCATCGCACCTGACCGGCGTGGCATGCGCGAGCGCTTGATTCGCGAGGTCGTGCCCAAGCTGCGGGCCGCACTGCCGTGCGGCGCCCCCTCCCTCTGATCTCATTACGAAGACAGGACACCTGCCGCCGATGCACTCATTCGCTCGACCCCTCGTCGCGATCACGCTGGTCGCGTTCATTACCGCCTGCACGACGAATCCAGACCCTGCGCGCGCGACGACCGCGTCGAGCGGCGCTGCGCGGCCCAATGTCATCGTCATCATGGCGGATGACCTTGGCTATGCCGACATCTCGGCCTATGGCGTCAAGCGCATTGCCACCCCGAACATCGATCGCATCGGCAATGAGGGCGTGAAGTTCACCGACGCATACGCAGCCGCCCCGGTCTGCGCGCCGTCGCGCGCCGCGCTACAGACCGGCCGTTACCCGGGTCGGTATGGATTCGAGTACAACAACGGCCCGCCGGCGCGCGACGTCGCCGAGAACCTCGGGCTCGATCGCGGCGAGATCACGATTGCACAGGGCCTGAAGACCGCTGGCTATCACACGGGCCTCGTCGGCAAATGGCACTTGGGCTCGAATGACGAGTTCTATCCCACGAACCGCGGCTACGACGAATTCGTCGGCTTTCTGCCCGGCGCCACGGCATACATCGACAGCAACCTGCCGCACGTTCGCTACATCGATCCGCCCGGAGTCTCGTTGAGCGCGATGCGGCCGCGAGGCGAGCATTCGCAAGTGATCGAGGGTCCGGACCGCAAGGTCGTGCACAACGAGAACGAATACCTCACGGAATACTTCGGCCGTCGTGCCGTCGAGTACATCGAGCGCAACGCACGCGCCGATGCCCCCTACTTCCTCTACCTCGCGTTCAACGCGCCGCACGATCCGCTCGTCGTGACGCAGAAGTACTACGATCGCTTTCCGCATATCGCAGCGGAGGAGAACCGCATCTACGCGGCGATGATCGCCGCGCTCGATGATGCCATCGGCACGGTGCTCGACGCGGTCGACCGCTCGGGCGAAGCGGACGATACCGTCGTCTACTTCATGTCGGACAATGGTTGCGCGGCGTACATCGGCGGCATTTGTGCGTGCGAGCCGCTGCGCGGCGGCAAGTTGAGTCACTACGAGGGCGGCATGCGCGTGCCGTTCATGGTTCGCTGGCCGGCGCGGATTCGCTCCGGTCAGGTGAATCGTACGGTGGTGTCGACGATGGATGTGTTTCCGACATCGTTGATCGCCGCCGGCGGGCAGCTGCCCGACGATCGCGTTTATGACGGCGTCGATCTCATGCCGTTCCTGAGCGGCCAGCGATCCGGTGACCCACATCGCGAGCTCATGTGGCGTCGCTCCCCTCTCGTATCGATTCGCAGCGGCGATTGGAAACTATGGAAGAGCGTGGACGGCGCATACACGATGCTGTTCGATCTGAGCGCAGACCCGAACGAGTCGAACAACCTCGCCGAGAGTGAGCCGGCGCGCGTGCGCGAACTGGAAGCCGCGATCGAACGATGGTCAAAGGACCTGAAGGACCCGAGCTGGCCCTCCCGCCCGCCGCGCACGTACTCCGTGTGCGGCACGCCGTTCGTACTCCCGATCTGACCCGTGCGGCACCCGGCTCGGCGCGCCTGCCTTTCCGCATGCTGCGTGCTTGGCATGCTGGTCGAACAATCGCCCGCGGCATCGCCCGCGAACTCCGGCTGCGCTCGGGAATGGCACGGCGAAGTGTCTTTGCGGGGAGGCGCGTTCACGATGGGCGCGCAGCCTCGTCACGCGGAGGAAGGCCCTCCCACCGAAGTCATTGTCGGTCCGTTTGCAATCGATCGCACCGAAGTGACGAACGCGCAATTTGCGCGCTTCGTCGCGGCGACCGGCTATGTCACGACAGCCGAACGTCCGCTCGACCCGGCGTCGCATCCAGGTATCCCCGCCTCGCTGCTCGCACCGTCGTCGCTCGTCTTCGTTCCTCCACAACAGGATCGCGCGGGTGGCTGGCAGGTCATTGCGGGCGCGAACTGGCGCTCCCCGCAAGGACCGGGCAGCTCGATCGCGGGGGCGGAGCGCGAGCCTGTCGTTCACGTGTCGTACGAAGATGCGCTCGCGTACGCGCACTGGGCCGGCCGCGACCTGCCCACCGAAGCGGAATGGGAGCTCGCGGCGCGCGGCGGTTTGCATGCGGCTCGATTCGAATGGGGCGACAGTCCCGCCGCGCCCGACGCGCCGCGCGCGAATCATTGGCAGGGACTGTTTCCAGCCGATGACATCGGGACGGACGGCTATCGGGCGCGCGTCGCGCCAGTCGCGTGTTTCCCGGCCAATGGTTTCGGGCTCTACGACATGTCCGGCAATGTCTGGGAATGGACGCGCGATTGGTATCGGCCGGCACTCACAGGCAAGCCCACCGGGCCGGACGAGCGCGAAGCGTTCGACCCCGCCGACGGTGCACGCAAGCATGTCATCAAAGGCGGTTCGTATCTGTGCGCCGACCATTACTGCTTTCGCTATCGACCATCGGCGCGCCAGGGCGGCCCGCCCGACAGCGGGTCTTCCCACATCGGCTTTCGCACCGTACGGCGCTTGAACCCGTGAGCCGTACGTACACAAGAGGAGACATGAATGGATCGACGTGAGCTGCTCAAGTCGCTTGCCGCGGCAAGCGCGTTCGCCCCCTACGCGAGCGTGGCGCGCACGCCGTTGTCCGATCTGCGCTCGGCGGCGCGCGAAGCGTGGTTGTTCGGGCTGCCGCTGATCGAAAGCGCGGGCTCCCGCGCCGTCGTGCTCGCAGGCACTGCACCGAACACGCTCTTTCACCTGCGCGCACCGACGACGCCGCAGACCCAGCGCATCACGACACCGAACAACGACACGCTCAATTCGCGCTCATGGATCAATCTCGCGAACGGACCCGTCACGCTGACGCTGCCGGCCACAGGCAAGCGTTACCTGTCGGTCGCGCTCATGGACATGTACACGAACAACTTCGCCGTGCTCGGCACGCGCACGACAGGGCCCAATGGCGGACGCTTCACGATCGTCGGCCCCGACGATGCGACCGACGATCCGCTGGCGATCCGGTCGCCGACACCATGGATGTGGGTCCTGCTGCGGCTGCTGGTCGACGGTAAGGACGATCTGCCCGCTGCGCATGCGATCCAAGACAAATACGCGATCACCGGCCCCAAAGTGAACGCGCCGTCGCGCACCTATGCGAGTCGCTCCGCGCCGTGGAGCGACTACTTCGAATCGATGCAGGCGCTCTTGAGCGAAAATCCGCCGCCCGCGACCGATGCCGCGCTGCTCGAGCGGATCGCGCCGCTCGGGATCGGACTCGGCGCGCGATTCGACGCGAAGCGCTTCTCCGCCGCGCAAGCCGCGGCAATCGCGGCGGGTGTCGATGACGCGAAGAACGAGGTGCGCACGACGCGTCGTCAAGGACCTGCCGTGAACGGCTGGATCTATCCCAAAGCCAATTTGGGCAACTTCGGCCAGGACTATTTTTATCGCGCGCAAGTGGCGCTGGGCGGCCTCGCCGCGTTGCCGGTCATCGAAGCGATGTACATGCGCCCGATCACACCGGATGGCGGCATGCAGTTCGACAGCGCACGGACGTGGAGCCTCACGCTGCCAGGCAATGCGTTGCCGCCAGTGGATGCGTTCTGGTCGCTCACGATGTACGAGGCAACGCCGGACGGACAGTTCTTCCTGTTCGACAACGCGGCGAGCCGGCATTCGATCGGCGATCGCACGTCGGGCATCGTGCGCGGAGCCGACGGATCGATCGAGATGTGGATGAGCCGCAAGCAGCCTAGCGGTGCTCGCGCCGCCAACTGGCTGCCGTCACCGCCGTCGCGGCCTTTTGGCCTGGTGTTCCGCACGTATCTGCCGCGCGCGCAATTGCTCGACGGCGAATACCGCTTGCCGCCCTTACAGGCCCGCTGAAGAAGTCATCGTGCCGAGACGCCCAGGAAAGGGCGTCCTTGAGCTGCAGCGCCTGACCGGCGGCGAAGGTGTGGTCGAACCATCGCCTGGCCCACGACTTCTATCCTCCGGTGTGGGCCGCCAACTGCTTCCCGAGGGCGGAGCCAACGTCCGCGCCACTGGGCTGCTGAAACACACGCAAGCCGAACTCGGGAAGAATCGCGTACAGATGATCGAAAATATCCGCCTGGATGCTTTCGTACTCGGCCCATGCGGTCGATGACGTGAAGCAGTAGATCTCCAGCGGCAATCCCGTCGGCCCGGGCTGCAACTGCCGCACCAGCATGGTCATCTCCTGATGAATGCGCGGATGCGACTGCAGGTACGCCTGTACATAGGCACGGAACGTCCCGATGTTCGTCACGCGCCGCGCATTCACCGGATCCTTGCCTTCGGCGATCAGGGTTTCGTTGTGCCGTTCCAATTCCGCTTGTTTGCGATCCAGGTAGCCGTCGATCAGCGCGAAGCGGCGCAATCGCTCGCGCTCTTCGGTATCGAGAAAGCGCACCGACGCCTGATCGATATAGAGCGCGCGCTTGATGCGCCGGCCGCCCGACTCGAACATTCCGCGCCAGTTCTTGAAGCTCTCGCTGATCAGCCGCCACGTAGGCACGGTCGTAATGGTCTTGTCCCAGTTTTGCACCTTGACCGTGTGCAGCGAAATATCGATGGCGAAGCCGTCCGCGTTGAGCTGGGGCATCTCGATCCAGTCGCCGACGCGCAGCATGTCGTGCGTCGAGAGCTGCACGCTCGCGACCAGCGACAACAGCGTGTCCTTGAACACCAAGAGCAGTACCGCCGTCATCGCACCCAGGCCCGACAGCAGCAGCAGCGGATCGCGATTGAAGAGTGTGGCGATGATCAGGATCGCCGTGACGAGGTAGACGATGATCTTGATGAGCTGCAGATAGCCCTTGATCGGGCGCGCGCGCGCGCGTTCCGGATCCCGCTGTTCGTACAACTGACCGAAGGCGTTGAGGAGATTGCCGATCGCGAGCGCGATGGTGAGTACGACATACGCGCTGGCCACGCCACGCACGACCGGCACGACGACCGCCGGCAATCCGGAGACGAACGAGATGCCGTAATAGACCGTGAGCGCAGGCACGACCTGCGCGAGCCGCGAAATCACACCTCGCCCGAGCAAGGATGTATCCCATTGCGTGAACGCAGCCCGCGCCGCTTGCGCGAGGGATCGAGCCAGCAGGCGCCGCGTCAGCAAATTGACCAACCACACGAGCACCATCAGCGTGGCGAGTTGGATTGTGGTGATCGCCCAGGGGTAAGGCTCGAGCGGAGCGAGCGCGCTTGCGAAATAGTCCATGAATATCGATCAGGTTCTCGTGCGTGGGTTGTCGGGTGGCGCATGCAGCCGCACGCGGCATGGCGGATGCGGCACGGATTCCGCACCCGGCCGCGGCTGTGCAGACGCATGACTGAAGCGCCGTTTTGGGCTGGTGATGTGACAGCCAAAACAAGGCGTCGAGGCTGCGCGGCGGCGTCTCAGTAGATCAGCATCTCAGCGGATCAGCGGCGCCGAATTTCATCCAATGACTTCACAGCCTGTCAGGCTCACGCCGAACAGCGAAGGAGCTGCGGCGTGGCGTCGCGGAATATACCGTGGAACGGGCCCCTCATGTCACCCTGGCTGCCGCCTGTGTATCGATGACGCCCATCAATTGTTAGGCAGCGCAATGGACTCGAGCTCCTGTAGCCGCTTGAGCGCACCCGCGGCTTTGAGCGTGTTGTAGTTGATGCCTGCGGCATTGAGGTTGCTGCCTTCCTGGAACGGATACTCCGGCAGCGTCGCGAGAAACTTCTTGATGACGGCCTGCGCCGGAACGAATGTCCAGATGTTGTCGCCGTACCAGCGCAGATAGCCGAGGTCTGCGTCACTCGGCCCCTTTTCGTAGGGGTCCGCTCGCAGATTGATGAGCAGCGGCCAGGAAGGCGTCGAACGCGTACCGGTCGCGATATTGCCTTGCAGCGTCGCGAAGTGGATCTTCCAATCGCGCACACGGATGGCATTGAGATCGCCGCCCTGTCCGAAATAGAAAATCTCCGAGCGCGGTCCTTGCGCCGTCTCGCCTTTGAAATACGGCATGAAGTTGTAGCCGTCGGCGTGAACCTTGAATGTCTTGCCGTTCGCGGCATACCCATTCTTGAGCTTCGCTACGATATCGGGCTCGCCCGCCGCCGCGAGCAGCGTCGGCATCCAATCTTCGTGCGAGATGATCTCGTTGCACGTCGAGCCGCGCTGGATCACGCCAGGCCAACGCGCGACGAGCGGCACCCGAAAACCGCCCTCCCATGTCGAGCCTTTTTCGCCGTGGAACGGAATCGTGCCGCCATCGGGCCACGAGACGACTTGCGCGCCGTTGTCGGTCGAGAAGACCACGATGGTATCGTCGGCGATCTTCAGCTCATCGAGCTGTTCGAGCAGCACGCCAACCATGTCGTCGAGCTCGACCATGCCGTCGGCATAGATCCCGACGCCCGTGCGGCCGTACGACTCCGGCTTCAGCCGGGTCCACACGTGCATTCGCGTCGTGTTGAGCCAGACGAAGAATGGCTTTGCTTCTTTCACGGAACGGTCGATGAACTCCGTCGCCGCAGCGAGGAACTCCTCGTCCACCGTTTCCATGCGCTTCCTCGTCAGCGGTCCGGTGTCCTCGATCTTTTGAAACTTGCCCTCGGCTCGCGACTTGAGCACGCCGCGCGGCCCGAAGTTCTTCTTGAACTCCGGGTCCTTCGGGTAGTAGTAGGTTTCCGGCTCCTCCTCGGCATTGAGGTGGTACAGATTGCCGAAGAACTCATCGAAGCCGTGCATGGTGGGCAGATGCTTGTCACGGTCTCCCAAGTGATTCTTGCCGAACTGCCCGCAGCGGTAACCATGCGGCTTCAGCAGATCGGCAATCGTCGGCGCCCAATCGGGAATGCCATGCTCGGAGCCGGGCATGCCGATCGTGAGCAGCCCGGTTCGGAAAGGGTGCTGCCCCAAGATGAATGCCGAGCGGCCGGCGGTGCAACTCTGCTGCCCGTATGCGTCGGTGAACAACGCGCCTTCTGCGGCGATGCGATCGATGTTCGCCGTGCGATAGCCCATGATCCCGTGGTTGTACGCGCTGATGTTGTGAGCGCCGATGTCGTCGCCCCAGATGACGAGGATGTTCGGTTTCGTTGCCACTGCTGCGATCTCCGCTGTCGGGCCGATATCGACGTCGGGCTGCAATGAACGACTCCATCGATCATCTCGCCAACGCGACGTCCAACGTCGCAGCCGTCAAACGACCTGACTAGTAGACCTAGGTCCAACAGCCGCACGTGGCGGCTCGGGCAAGATGCCAGCAGCAAGCAACGTCAATTGTTGCACGGCGGGTCGGCTCGACGCGGAGCGAACGAGAGTTGTCAGAGGCACTACGTGTACTCGGCGATGGCGGCGTCCTCATCTTCGTTGTCGCAACGATGATGGGATTGGGATTTCGACTCACGGTCAACCAAATCGTCGGTCCCTTGCGCAGCCCCAGATTGCCGCTCACGGCGCTGCTTGCAAACTTCGTCTTCGTGCCCGCGCTCGCACTCGCGATTCGAGCTTCTCTGCCGCTGGACGAGGCCGTCGGCATCGGGCTGATACTCATGGGCACCGCCGCCGGAGCGCCGTTCTTGCCTCCCGTCGTGCAAGCCGCAAAGGGCGATGTCGGAGCGAGCGTCGGCGTGCTGATCCTATTGATGGGCGTTACCATCATCTACTTGCCCTTGGCGCTTCCCTTGCTGTTGCCGGGAACCCGGATCGATCCTTTCGATATCGTCTCGACGCTGATCGCATTCATGCTCGTTCCGTTGGTGATCGGACTGCTCGTGCACCGACGTAGCCCCACGATCGCAAGGCGATGGCAAGCCATCACCTCGCGCGTGGCCAACATCGGACTCATCGTAGGCATCCTCGCGCTGCTGATCCTCCATTGGCGAGCGTTGTTCGGTGTCGTCGGAACCGGCGCGATCACGGTGTCGATCGTTCTGATCGCTGGAGCATTCGCGATCGGTTGGCTCGTTGCAGGATTCGATCGAGCTTCTCAACCCGTGCTCGCACTCGCGACGGGACTTCGCAACATACCCGCCGCCTTTGTGACCGCCGATCTCAATTTCGAGGACCGCGATGTGTTGGTCACCTGCATCGTGGTCGCTCTCGTCACGTTGTTGGGAGTTCCCTTGTTGGCACGCGTGCTTGCACGGCATGCGCCTGCATCGGTCTCGGCGGACAAACCGCGCTAGCGCCGATGCGTAGGCCGCCGCCAACCGCGACTTCACGAGCGCCGTATCGGCTGCGCGCCCCCTGCGAACGCGACAGCGACAAGCAGGATCTCGTGGCCAGCTCGTGCTGGAGCGCGCAGAGAGGCCGCTAGCGAGACATGCAGCCACCCGATGACAGATCGCCGAACGGACGCGCATGGGCACGTGCTCTCAAGAAGTTCGAGCACGGCATCGTCTTCACGATGACGGCCCTGTTGATGATGATCGTGACGATCGGCACCGCGGAACTCGTTTGGCTCCTGATCAAGGATCTCTCGTCGATCCGGGGGCTGCTGCTCGATGCCGACGAGATGTTCGAGCTGTTCGGGTTCTTCCTTCTGATCCTCATTGGCGTCGAGCTGCTGTCGACACTCAAGATATATACGCAAGAGGGTGCAATTCACATGGAGGTAGTGCTAGAAGTTGCACTCATCGCGCTGGCGCAGAAAGTCATCGTACTGAACACCTCGAGAGTCGACGCGCTGTACCTCTTGGGCCTGGCGGCCTTGATCCTCGCGCTGGCCGCTGCCTGGTGGTGGGCTCGCGTCGCTCGGCGGAAAGAGAGCTGACGGGAACTCGCGTCCGATAGTGGCGCTCGCCTGGAGAACAACAGAGCGGCGCTGGAACTCGCATTCGCCGCTCGTTCGATAAAGGCGCCGAGCGCCCGCGCGAGGGGGCCGGATCAATGGGTCTGACTTCACGGAGGTTTGGCATGCCACGTCTTTGTTTCATCGCGTTGCTGCTGTTGACGAGCTGGGTCGCGAGAGCCGCGGCAGATTCTTCCGTGCAAGCAGGCGTATCGGACGGCCCATGCGTCGCCTCATTGCCGCGCGCTCAGGCCGGCACGTACGGCGGGTACTGCTATGAGACCGTTGTCGCGAACAGCAACAACGAAAGCGCGCCCTTGCCGCTCGTGATCGGTCTTCATTGGAGCGGATCGACGCCGGCCGAGTTTCGCGAAGTCTTGAGCCGCATGACGAGTCCCGCGCGGCTGGTGCTCGTTCGGGGCACGCAGGTACGGCGCGCGGGCTTTTCCTTTTATCCCGTGGAACCGTACTACTACGACATGGATGAGTCCCAGCAACGCGCGGTCCAGCTCGCCGAATCGGAACGCATGGCGGCACTGGCGAGAGAAGTGTCGCGCCAGTTTCATGCCTGCGGCCGACTGGCCGTGGTGGGCGCATCGCAAGGCGGCGATCTCACGTATCTGCTGGGCCTGCGTCACCCGGAAATCGTCGGGCTGGCCATTCCCCTGCTGGCAACGATCGATCGACAGCTTGTTCCCGATCGTCCGGCGCGACGAATTCCAATCCACGCCATGCACGGAATCGACGACACGATAGTCCCTGTCGCAACGGCGCGCCGTCTGGCCGAAACAGCGAAAGCGAAAGGTTTCGAGGTGGCGTTGACGACGTTTCCGCATACCGGGCACGACATCACGGACGCCATGAAGAGCAACATTGCAGCGGTCGTCGATGCTTACTTGAAGAGCATCGAATGTGCGTCGTGAGCTCAGGCACTCAGTCCGTTATAGGGCTCGAGAAATCGCACAGCTTCGAACGAGCTTGACGTTCCTCTCACGGCCAGCGACACAGTTCTAATCCACACTCGCTACAGGCGGCGGTCGTTTGATTCATGCAAGGAGACGCTATGAGTTCTGCGAAGCTGGAATTGCGCGTGGGACCGGCCGGGCGAGTTGTCAGCATCGTCGCGACCATCGGGCTGTCGCTCGGTTCCACCGTGAATTCCGCGGTGGCCGCGAATGCAGAGTTTCGATGGGATTTGCCCGCCGGTTTCCATGCACCTGTCGCGCCGCCTGACAACCCCATGTCGGTGGAGAAGGTTG